>DASXNK010000024.1 GCA_036495095.1 Candidatus Dormiibacterota bacterium
CGCAGGCGAGCGCGAAGCGGAGCGACTCCCTCAGGTTGGCGTCGTCGTCCACCACCAGGAGCCTGGGCACGAGAAGAGCGTACCCGAGGCCGACGGGGCGGCCGTGCGGGGAACGGCGCTCCCCGAGCGTTGAACGGTCACCGTGCCCCCCGCCGACCTGCCCGCCACCGGCCGCTGCCCGCCATAACTGTTCGATGGCCAGCTGTTGCTCGGTGCACAACCCCGGGGCGCTGCGGCGGGGGTAGCATGGGCCCCGAGACCGGTGGCGAGAGGGGCCGTGGGCCCCGTGCGCACGCGAGTGCGCCCCGCCGCGCTCCGGTACTCGTACAGGCAGCACAAGCGCCGCCCCCCGCGCGGCCGTGGCGCGGAAGCACGAAGGGACCTGAGATGAGCCCAGCCGACCTCCTCGACCGCGCGCCCGCCGGTCCCGACCACCGCGCCGTCACCGTGGTCGAGCGTGCCGTGGAGGAGCTGCTCCGGGCCCGGCCGAGAACCGAGGGCGACGAGCTGGTCGCCCTCGACGCCGTCGCCCGGGCCGCGGCCCGGCTCGCCGCCGAGCGGCGGCCGCGGCGGCGGGAGCATGACCCCGACGGCCCGGTCCCGATGGCGGGGTGGTGGACGTTCGCCGCCCAGCTCCCCGAGGTGGCCCTCTAGCCGCCTGGTCCGGGGACGCCGGTCAGCCCAGGCCGAGGAGCTGGGTGAGCGGGTCGAGCGGGCTCGTGTGGGTGCCGCAGCTGGTCTGGATGCCGGCGCCGCTGCTGATCGGGAAGCCCACCAGCGGCAGCATGGTGCCGACGTTCTGGAGCAGCGTCTGGCAGCGGCCGAGGATCGGCGTGGCCGGGAGCGGCGGGAGGGTCAGCAGGTTGGTGCCGTAGCCGGCGCCGAGCCTGGTGTCGCTGCAGCCGACGCCGAACTGCCTGCCGCTGCCGATCAGGTTGATGCCACCGGCGTGGAGGATGTTCGCGCAGGCGAGCAGGCCCCCGGGGTTGAGCGGCATCAGGCCGCCCGCCTGGAGGAGTCGGTGGCTGTTCTGGCCGCCGCCGAGGCCGAGCAGGCCACCGGAGGCGTGGGTGGTCGTGGTGACCGCGACGCCGGCCAGCAACGCGGCACAGCCGGTGGCGGCCATGGCGATGGTGCGCATGGTTCTCTCCCTTCCCCGCGCGCGAGGCCCAGTGCTCACCGCGGACAGTCACACAACGACCAAACGCAAGAAATGTTGCGTTCATCCCAGACGGAGCACCGCGCCACGCCCCCCGGCCTGGTCGCGGGCTCGCGCCCCCGGCGGGGTTCGCGATCGTCGTGTAGCAAGACGCCGCGGGCTTGGATACCCTGTCGGCGGGGCGGCATCTTCCGGCGCTGTCGGTCGCCCACGACGCCGCGCGGGGGTGCGGCGGGTCACAAGGGAGGTTGATCGGTGCATCGGTTCCCATTTCCCGTGCGGCACGGGCGCCCGCTCCGGGCGCTCCTGGCCCTGCTCACCGGCTCCGCCGCCGCCCTCACGGGTGGGGGAGCCGCCTCCGCCGCGGGGATGTCGCCGCTGCTCCCCGGCCTCCCGGGCCTCCCCGGTCTCCCCGGCCTCGGTCTGCCCGCGCCCGCCCTTCCCCGGCTCGGAGTCGACACCTCGGCGCTGCGCGTCCTCAGCAGCGGGGTCCTCCCCGGGATCTCCGGGCTCACCGGCGCCGGCGCACCCGACCCCGGCACGGTCATCCACGTCGGCGTCGGCCTCGCCCATCCCGACCCCGGCGCCGAGACGGCGACGCTCCGGGCCCTGTACGACCCGGCCAGCCCCCTCTTCCATCGCTTCCTCACCCCCGAGCAGGTCGCCCGGCGCTTCGGCGTCGCCCCGGCGGTGCGCGACGCGCTCACCGGCTGGCTGCGCGGCGGCGGGCTGACCGTCGCCCACGTCGGCGGGGCGGGCGACTACGTCCAGGCCGCCGGCACCGTTGCCCAGGTCGAGCGGCTCTTCCACACCACCCTGGCGACGTACACCGCCCGGGGCGAGACCTTCTACGCCAACCGTGTCGGTCCCAGCGTCCCGGCGGGGCTGCCGGTGATCTCGGTGATGGGGCTCAACAGCCTGCAGCGCTTCCACACCTTCACCCGCACCGCGGTCACACCGGCGGCGAGCGGCCTCAAGACCGGCCAGCTCGGTCCCCAGGACCTGTGGTCGGTGTACCACCAGCCCTCCGAGAACCTCGGCGACGGCACCACGATGGCGATCTTCGGCGCCGGCCAGGTGGAGACGGTGATCAACGACCTGCGCACCTTCGAGACGCGGCACAAGTTCCCCCCGACGGTGACCCGGGTGCACTTCGTCGGCGCCGGCCCCCACGACGACAGCAGCGGCCTCGCCGAGTGGGACCTCGACAGCCAGGCCTCGACCGGGATGGCGCCGCTGGCGCGCGAGCTGCACTTCTACTTCGCGTCGTCGCTCGCCGACTCCGACGTGGCCGCCGGCTTCTCCTCGTGGGTGAGCGACCCCCGCGGCCCGCTGCAGGCCAACGCCTCCTTCGGCGAGTGCGAGACCGGGCCGCTGAACCCGGTCATCTCCAACCCCGCCCTCGATCCGGTCAACCCCGACCAGAACCCGAAGGCGCAGTACGGCACCGAGCTGGGCAACAACCTCCAGCCGGTGGCCGAGCAGATCCTCGCCCAGGGCGTGCTCGAGGGCCGGACCCTGTTCGTCTCCACCGGTGACACCGGGTCGTCCTGCCCCGCCGTGGTGCTGCCCGCGGCCGGCGCCGGCAACGGGGTGCTCAACCAGGTGGTGCCCTTCACCAACTACCCGGCGTCGAGCCAGTACGCGGTCGGCGTCGGCGGCACCGTGCTCTACACCGACGGCGCCGCCAATGCCCAGCGTTCGCTCGAGTACGCCTGGCCGTTCACCGGCGGCGGCTCGGCGCTGCTCATCCCCGCCCCGGCGTGGCAGCGGTCGACCCACAACAACGTCGTCCCCTGCGTCGCCGACCCCGCGGGCACGCCGGCCAACACCGGCCAGCCCTGCCGCGGCATCCCCGACGTCGCCGCGATCTCCGGCGACGCGGTGAGCAACGGGTACACGGTGGTGGTCAACGGCCGCGACTTCTCCGGCGGCGGCACCAGCCTCTCCTCGCCGCTGTGGATGGGGATGTGGGCCCGCATCCAGGCGGCCTCGACCAATCCGCAGGGCAACGGCTTCGCCAACCCCGCCCTGTACCCGATCGGCAACGACCCGGCGCGTGCGGCCCGCGACTTCCACGACATCACCGTGGGCGCCAACGGCGTCTACGCGGCCACCGCAGGCTGGGACTACGTGTCCGGGTTCGGCAGCCCGGACGTCACCAACCTGATGCGCGACATCGACGGCCGCACCCTGCCGGTGATCGCCGCGCCGGCCACCGCCGGGCCGCCCCCGGGCAGCGTGGCGCCGCCCTCCGAGGGCGTGGCCGCGATCACCGACCAGGTGGCCGGGGTGGTCGCCCAGCTGCCCACCCCGCCCGGTGCGGTGGCCCGCCCGGCGGCCGTCGCCGCGCGGCCGTCCGCCGCCGCCACCGGCGCCCGGATGAGCGCCCCGGCACTCGTCCCCGCGGCCGCCCTCCTCCTCGTGGTCGCCCTCGCCGGCGCTCTGCGGCTGCGCGCCCGGCGTCCCCGGCTTCGCCGCATCCCGGTGTCCTGGAGACGGCCGTAGCAGTCACACGGATATGCTGCGGCCAGCCACCACCGCAGTGAGGGAGAGGACCATGGACCGCGCACTCCTCGAGCGTGAGCTCGGCGGCGTCATCGCCGGCCGGCGCCTGCTCGACCACCCCTTCTACCAGCGTTGGGAGCGGGGCGAGCTCGAGGCCGCAGAGCTGGCCGCATACGCCGCCCAGTACCGCCACCTCGAGGCCGCGCTCCCCGAGCTGCTCGGCGGCGTCGCCGCGGGCATGGACCCCGGCCCCGGTCGCGACGCGGTGCTGCGCACCCTCGCCGACGAGGTCGGCCCGCCCACCCATCTCGAGCTCTTCGACGGGTTCGCGGTCGCGGTCGGCGCCGACTTCGCACCCCCCACCCCGGCCACCGCCGCCCTCCTCGAGCTGCAGCGGCGGCAGGTCGCCGAGGGCGCCGCGACCGGTCTCGCCGCCCTCCTCGCCTACGAGCTGCAGGTGCCCGAGGTGGCCGCCTCGAAGGCCGAGGGGCTGCGTGCCCACCACGGCCTCGACGCCGGCGACACCCGCTTCTGGGACCTCCATGCCGGCCTCGACGTCGAGCACGCCGCCTGGTCGCTCGACGCCCTCGCCGCCCTCGACGCCGACCCCGCCCGGGTGGTCGACTCGGCCCGCCAGGTCGCCGGCGGCTGGTGGGCGTTCCTCGACGAGCGCGAGGCGGTCACCCCCGGAGGTTGAACCGGACCGTCCTCAGTGGACGGGCCGGCGGCGGCGCAGCACCTGCTGCTGGTGGGCGAGCTCCTCGGTCAGGCGCTCGACGGCGGCGATCGCCTCCTCGAGGAGGCGGCGCACCGATGGCTCCGCCTCGGCGGCGCTCGCGGTCAGCCGGTCGAGGCGGCGCAGCGTCGAGCGGGCCTCGCGCATCAGCATGTCGGTGCGGCGGACGGCGGAGAGGAGGTCGGCGGGATCGGTGGGGGTCATCGCCGCTCCAGGGCCTCGCGGATCCTGGCGCCGATCTCGTCGAGGGTGGTGGACGCCTCGTCGACGGCGCCGCCCCAGCGCAGGAAGCCGTGCACCATGCCGGCGCGGCGGCGGCAGTCGACGGCCACGCCGGCGTCGCGCAGCCGCTCCGCGTAGGCCTCGCCCTCATCGCGCAGCGGGTCGTACTCGGCGGTGAGCACCAGCGCCGGCGGCAGGCCCCCCAGGTCGGCGGCTCGCAGCGGCGAGGCGTCGGGGTCGAGGGGGTCGGCGCCGCCCAGGTAGTGTCCCCAGTACCACTCCATGTCGGCGCGGGTCAGGTAGAGCCCCTCCCCGTTCTCGGTGTACGACGGGGTGTCCATGGCGGCGTCGGTGATCGGGTAGACGAGCACCTGGAGGGCGAGCGGCGGGCTGCCGGCGGCGTCGCGGTCGCGGCGGGCGAGGACGGCGGCGAGGTTCGCCCCGGCGCTGTCGCCCGCCACCGCGAGCCGGGCCGGGTCGACGCCGACCGCGGCGGCGTGGGTGCGGCTCCAGGCGAGCGCGGCGAGGGCGTCCTCGAGCCCGGCCGGGAACGGGTGCTCGGGGGCGAGCCGGTAGTCGGCGGCGATCACCGCGGCGCCGCTGCGGTTGGCGAGCCCTCGGCAGATCCGGTCGTGGGTGTCGAGGTCGCCGGTCACCCAGCCGCCGCCGTGGAGGTAGAGCACCCCGCCGAGGGCCTGCCCGGCGGGGGCGCCGAGCGGGCGGTGGATGCGCAGCCGCACCCCGCCGGCGGGGGAGGGGGCGGCGGTGATGTCGACGGTGCCCGACACCGGCTCGACCTTCCCGCCCAGCGCCTCCGTGGAGGCACGCTGCGCGGCTCGTGCCCCGGCCACGGTCATGGTGTCGAGCGGTGCGCCCGGGCGGCGCATGGAGTCGAGGAGAGCGCTCACCTGGGGGTGGAGCGGCATGGTCGCTGAGGATAGGCGATGCGCTCAGCCCGCCGGAGGCGCCGCCGGGCCGGCCTCCTGACCGGGCTCCGGCGGCGGGCCGGCGTGGTCGAGCACGGCGAGCTGCAGCAGCGGCGGGAGCCGGTCGAAGACCTGCTGGGGAAGCCGGGCGGTGCGGCGGCGGCGCCCCGGCGTCCACCCCCGGGGGCGCCGGACCGGTGCCAGGGCCACGCTCGCCCGCGCCGGCGGCGTCTCCGGCGCGCGGCGAGGGCGGAGCAGGGCGAAGAGCAGGACGGCCCCGCTTCCCACCGCGGCGAGCAGGCCCGCGGTCGCGGCGAGGAGCAGCGCGGCGGCGTCGCCGGTGCTGCTCCGCGGCTCGGGAGGCACGTAGGCGGTGGGACCGGCGGGCCCGGCGCCGGGCAGGCCGAGCAGGAAGCCCTCCTCGACGGCGTTGCGAGCCCGGAGCCGGCGGCGGCCCGCGGCGGAGGCGTCGCCGGGAGTGGGGAACGGCGTCGGCGACGCGGTGGGGCGGGGCGCGGCCGCCGCCGGGCGCCGCGGCGCCGGCACCGGGACCGCCGCCACGGAGGGCGTGGCGGCGCGGGCGCTGGGCGACGGGACCGCGCGCGCGGTGGGCGCGGCGGGCGCGGCGGGCGCGGTGACCGCCGCGGCGGGCTCGACGGCGGTCAGCGCCGCGCCGAGCGCGAGCAGCCCCGCCGCCATCCGCCACCGATCCGGCATGCCCGCCCCGCCCCGCCAACCCGGATGCCCGGTGGCGGAGGTCGTGGACCAGCAGGATCGCCGCCGCGATCGCGATGACGCTTCCCACGCCCACCTCCTGGGCCAGCTCCGAGGTGCTGATCCGGCCCTCGAAGGCCGGCCCCACCGCGATCCACACGCCGACGAGCAGGACCGCCAGCGTGAGCAGCGCGCGTCGGCGCATCGATCACCACCTCCCTCTGCCGGACCCCGCGGACGGGTGTCCGTGTCCGTGACAGAACCATTGTACGGTGCGCCCGCCCCGACATCGCGCCAGGCTCGGCCGGAACTCGAGTCCGCCGGCCGACACCGAGCCTCAGCACCGCCGTCACCCATCCGTGATCGGCGCGACCCCGGCGGGCCGCATGCTGACCCGGCGCCACCACCTGTCGAGGGCCCATGGACGACACCGTCAGCAGCCTGCCCGTGCCCGCCGCCGGCCCGGATCCGGGCGGATCGGCCCGCGGCCGCCGCCGCCGCGGGCTCCGCGTCGTCCTCGGCGCGCTCGCCGCGGTGGTCATCGTCGGCGTGCCCGTGGGCACCGCGCTGTTCATGGGGCTGGCCCGCGGCACCGGCGACGTGGTCGACCGCATGGTCCCCAACGACGCCGACGTCTACGCCACCCTCCTCCTCGACCCCTCGCTCTCCCAGAAGCGGAACATCCAGGGGCTGCTAAGTCACCTCCCGGCGCTGCACACCCAGAACGACCTCCAGTCGAAGATCGACCAGGGCATGGACCTGGCGCTGAAGCCGGAGGGTCTCTCGTTCGGGACCGACGTGCGCCCCTGGCTGGGAACCCAGGTGGCGGTGGCGCTCCGCCTCGGCGACGGCACCCCGACGGCGGTGATCATCGCGTCGAAGGACGACGCCCGGGCGGCCGCGACCCTCGCCCGCATCCGCACCACCGATGCCGGCCGCAAGGACCGCTGGAGCGAGCGGCAGCACGGCGGCGTCGCCGTCTCGGTGGGCACCCCCGCCGCGGGCGGCGACGGCACCCCGATCGCGTACGCGTACGTCGACCACGCCGCGGTGGTGGGCAACTCGGCGTCGATGATCGAGGCGGTGATCGACACCGACCAGGGCAGGCGGCCGCCGCTGCGCAGCTCGGCGGCGTACACCGCGACGATCCAGCGCCTCCCCTCCGACCGGGTCGCCCTGGCCTACGCCAGCGGGCCCGGGGTCACCGGCGCGATCCGCGGGGCGCTGAGCGGCGGCGGCCTTCTCGAGCCCGGCCTGCTCAGGGCCCTCGACCAGGGCGCCGGCGTCTTCCGCAGCGCCGGGCTGGCGGTGACCGCCCAGCCGGACGGTCTCGCCACCGACGTCGCCGTGGTCACCGACACCTCCAGGCTGACCCCTGCAGAGCGCTCCGCGCTCCAGGCCTCCACGACCCCGAACCGGGCCCTGGACTGGGTCCCCGCCGACGCCGCCGGCCTGCTCGCCGTCGGCGGGCTCCACGACAGCCTCCAGTCGCTCCTCCAGGGGGTCGCCTCGGGCGCCCGCGCCACCGGCCTCGACCTCAGCGGGCCGCTCCACGACCTGGGGCTGAGCGACCCCCACGGCGTCCTCTCCCATCTCACCGGCGACCTCGCCCTCGAGGTGCGCGCCGGGGGCGCCTCGACCATCCCCGGCGGCGCCCTCCTGGTGGGGACCGACGACGCCGCCGCGGTGCGCTCCTTCCTCGACCAGCTGGTCGGGGGCTTCGCGGCGCTCGCCCCGGCGCACACCGAGACCTACCGGGGCGCGGTCATCACCTCGCTGGCGATCCCGGGCCTGTCCGGCGCCGGGTTCGCTCCCGCCTACGCGGTCAGCGACGGCATGGCCGTGCTCGGCAGCGGCCCCGCCGAGGTGCGCGCCGTCCTCGACGCCCACGCCTCGGGAGCGCGGCTCACCTCCACCCCGAGGTTCACCGCCGGGGGTGGGTGGTCGGTCGCCGACCCGGTCCTCTACCTCGACCTGGACCGCATCCGTGCGGCGGTGGTGACGGCGCTCCCCGACGACCTGAAGCACAGCTACGACACCGACCTGCGCCCCGACCTCGAGCACCTCCACGGCCTGCGCATCACCGCCCAGGGCTCCGCAGACCGTGTCACCGAGCGGATCTTCCTCGCCGCCGGCTGAACGGGAGCCGATCGGCGCTTGCCGCAGAGCCGGATCGGGCGTACTGTCAGTCTTTACCCACCCGTGTGGAGGGGCAGCAATGAATGTCCGCCATGCCATGTCGGCCGTGGTCCTGGTCGTGGGTCCCCACCACACCCTGGTGGACGCGGCCCGGGCGATGCTGCAGCGACGGGTCGGCGCCGCCATCGTCGTCGACGGCGACCTCGCCGGTCCGGGCATCCTCACCGAGCGCGACGTGATGCGCGCCGTCGCCGAGGGCGTCGACTGCGCGGTCACCCTGGTCAGCGAGTACATGACCTACGACGCGCGCACCGCCAGCGTCGCCTGGGACCTCGACACCGCGGCGACGGAGATGTGCAGGGGCAACTTCCGCCACCTCATCGTGGTCGACGACGACCAGATGGTCGGCGTGGTCTCGATGCGCGACATCGTCGGTGCCCGGGTGCGGGAGGCCGCCGGGGTCTGACATCCTTGGAGCCATGGACGGGTTCCCGCGGTTCACCGGTCTCTGGATCCTCACCAGCCTCACCCTGGTGATCGCCGTGTTCGGCATGGTGGTCCAGCTCCAGAGCGGCCAGCACACCGGCGCGGTGCTCTTCGCGATCTGGGTGGTGGTGATGGGTGGCGGGGTGGTCTCCGTCGCCCTGCTGCGCCGCCGCCTGCGCTGAGGGGCCGAGGGGCCATCAGGGTCTCCTCGACACCCCACCCCCGCCCGCGATGGCACCGCCGCGTCCCAGCTCTCCCCGGCGCAGCTTGCCCAGGGCGGTGCGCGGAAGCTCGTCGACGATCCGCAGCTCCCGGGGCGCGCGGTGCCGGCCGGTCCGCCCCCCGGCGTGGTCGCGCAGCTGCTCGAGGCTGGGCGGCGCGGCCGGGTCGACCGGGACCACCAGGGCGACGACCCGCTCCCCCCAGACCGGGTCGGGCGCACCGGTGACGGCCACGTCGGCGACCCCGGGGTGGTCGCGGAGCACCGCCTCGAGTGCGGCCGGCCAGATCTTCACCCCGCCGGAGACGATCACCTCGCCGACCCGGCCCTCCACCCGGAGGCGGCCGGCGGCGTCGAGATGGCCGGCGTCGCCGGTGCGCAGCCGGCCGCCGGCGAGCGCCGCCGCGGTCGCCTCGTGGTCGCCGCGATAGCCGCGCATCAGGGTGGGGCCGGTCAGCTCGATCTCGCCGCCGTCGACGTGCACGGCGACGCCGGGGAGGGGGACGCCGTCGTAGACGACCCCGCCGCAGCTCTCGGTCAGCCCGTAGGTGCCGACCGCCACCGCGCCGGCGGCGGCGGCGCGCTCGGCGAGGCCGGGTGGCATCGACGAGCCGCCCACCAGGATGGCGCGGAAGCGGCGGAGGTCAACGCCGGCGTCGAGCAGCCGCACCAGCATGGTCGCGGCCACCGAGGTGTAGGCGCTGCCCCGCTCGGCGGCGATCGCCTCGACGTCGAAGCGCTCGTGCACCCGCAGCGGGCAGCCCAGCACCACGGCGCGGTACAGCACCAGCAGGCCGCCGACGTGGGCCGGGGTGAGGCAGCTCAGCCAGCCCTGGTCGGCCGATGCCCCCAGCGCCGCCGCCGAGGCGGTCACCGCGGCGGTCACCGCGGCGCGGTCGAGCTCGACCAGGCGGGGCTCGCCCGAGCTGCCGGAGGTGGCCACGACCGCCGCCACCGCCGGGTCGCAGGCCACGCCGCCGTCGAGCCGGCGCTCGCCCCCGGCGTCGACCAGCGCGGTGGGCCGGGCCCGCTCCAGGAGGGCGTGGACCGCGGGCGGGGGCAGCCGGTGGTCGACGGGCAGCAGCGCCGCCCCCGCCTCCCAGAGCCGGGCCACCAGCGGCGCCCAGGCGGGGCCCGGGGGCAGCGCCGCGGCCACCAGGTCACCCCGACGCAGATCCGTCAGCATGTCGGCTACGCTAGCGCAACACTGTGAGTTCACGCTCTAGGAGTTGCTGCTCGTGGAATGGACGGCGCCCGCCGAGTTCGAGGACATCCGCTACGAGACCGCCGCCGGGGTCGCCCGGATCACCATCTGCCGGCCGGAGGTGCGCAACGCCTTCCGGCCGACCACCCTCTTCGAGCTCTCCCGCGCCTTCGACATGGGCCGGGACGATCCCACCGTCGGGGTCATCATCCTCACCGGCGAGGGACCCGACGCCTTCTGCTCCGGGGGCGACCAGCGGATCCGCGGCGACGACGGCTACAAGGACGCCCACGGGGTGGGCCGGCTCAACGTCCTCGACCTCCAGGTCCAGATCCGCCGCCTCCCCAAGCCGGTGATCGCGATGGTCGCGGGCTATGCGATCGGCGGCGGCCACGTGCTCCACCTGGTCTGCGACCTCACCGTCGCCGCCGACAACGCCCGCTTCGGGCAGACCGGCCCGCGGGTCGGCAGCTTCGACGCCGGCTACGGCTCCGGGCTGCTCGCCCGCACCGTGGGGCTGAAGCGGGCCAAGCAGGTGTGGATGCTCTGCGAGCAGTACGACGCCGCCACCGCCGAGCGCTGGGGGCTGGTGAACTGGGTGGTGCCGCTCGCCGACCTCGAGGACAGGACCCTGGAGGTCTGCCGGCGCATCCTGGAGATGAGCCCGATGGCGCTGCGGCTGCTCAAGGCGGGCTTCAACGCCGACCAGGACGGCCTCGCCGGCATCCAGCAGCTCGCCGGGGACGCCACCCTCCTCTACTACATGGGCGAGGAGGCCCAGGAGGGCCGCGACGCCTACCTGGAGAAGCGTCCCCCGGACTTCTCGCGCTTCCCGCGCAGGCCGTGACCGGTCCGGCCCAGCTGCGCCGCCCGGGCCCGCTGGCGCTCTGGTGGCAGGGGGCGCGGCCCCGCACCCTGGCGATCTCGGCGGTGCCGGTGGCGGTGGGCGCCGCCGCCGCCGCGCCCCACCTCAGCGCCTGGCGGACCGTGGCCGCCGCGGTGACCGCGCTCGGCCTCCAGGTGGGGGTGAACTACGCCAACGACTTCTTCGACGGCGTCCGCGGCGTCGACACCGCCGCCCGGGTGGGCCCCACCCGGCTGGTGGCCTCCGGGCTGGCCTCGCCCCGGGCGGTGGCCGCCGCCGCCGCGGCCGCGATCGCCGTCGCCGCGGCCGCGGGCATCGCCCTCGCCGTCGCGGTCGGCCCCGCCCTGCTGCTGGTGGGGGCGGCCGCGATCGTCGCCACCGTCCTCTACTCCGGCGGTCCCCGCCCCTACGCCGCCGCCGGCCTCGGAGAGGTGGCGGTGTTCGCGTTCTTCGGGCCGGTGGCGACGGTGGGCACCGCCCTGGTCGAGACCGGCGGTGCCATCCCCGCGGCGGCGTGGTGGGCCTCGCCGTCCTGCGGGCTGCTCGCCGTGGCCGTGCTGCTGGTCAACAACCTCCGGGACATCCCCACCGACGCCGCCACCGGCAAGCGCACCCTGGCGGTGCGGATCGGCGACCCCGCCAGCCGCCGCCTCTACGCGGTCGTGGTCGCCGCCGCCTATGCCAGCGTGGCGCTGGGGGTGGCGGTGCGCGCCCTCCCCGTCCCCGCGCTGCTGGCGCTGCTGGCGCTGCCGCTGGCGCGCACCCCGCTGACCCTGGTCGCCCGGGCCCGGGGCCGCGAGCTGGTCGCCGGGCTGATCGCCACCACCCGCCTCCACCTGGTCACCGGGGTGCTGCTCACCGTGGGCCTGGCGCTGCGGTGAGCGCCGCCGCCCGGGTGGAGGTCACCGTCCGGCTGCGCGTGCCCGTGGGCGGCGTGGTCGAGCGCCGCGCCCGCCTCGTCGAGGGTCCGGCGGGGTGGGGCGAGTGGTCGCCGCTGCCCTCCTGGTCGGTGGCCGAGCTGGCCGCCGCCGAGGAGGCGTCGGAGGAGGCCGCCCGGCACCCCTTCCCGGCGCCGCGGCGAGCCCGGGTGGCGGTCAACGCGATGGTGCCGCGGGTCGAGCCGGCGCTCGCCGCCCGCCTCGCGCTCGAGTCGGGGTGCGGCACGGTGAAGGTGAAGGTCGGCGACGCCGCCGGGGAGGCGCGGGTGGCGGCGGTGCGCGCCGCCGTCGGCCCCGGGGTGCGGCTGCGCCTCGACGCCAACAGCGCCTGGGACGTCGACACCGCGCTCGCCGAGCTGCGGCGCCTGGCCGTCCACGGCGTCGAGCTGGTCGAGGACCCGGTGGGCACCCTGGAGGAGCTGGCCGCGGTCCGCCGCCGCTCGCCGGTGCCGGTCGCCGCCGAGATGTCGGTGCGCAGCGTCGCCGACGCCGGCCGGCTGCGCGCCCTCGACGCCGCCGACGCGGTGGTGCTGAAGCCGCAGCGGATCGGCGGGGTCGCCGCCGCCCTCGCCGCCGCCGCCGCCGCGGGGGTGCCGGCGATCGCCTCCAGCGCCCTGGAGACCTCGGTGGGGCTCGCCGCGGTGCTCGCCCTCGCCGCCGCCCTGCCCGGCTCGCCGTTCGCCCACGGCGCCGGCACCGCGCTGCTGCTCGAGGAGGACGTCACCAGCGACCCGCTCCTCCCCGAGGCCGGCGAGCTGCGCGTCCGCCGGGTGGCGCCGGACCTCGTGGTGCGCGGCCATGGGTGACGCCGACGTCTCCCTCGCCTGCTGCCAGCTGCTCGTCGACGAGCTGGTGCGGGCGGGGATGAGCGATGCCTGCCTCTCGCCGGGGTCGCGCTCGACGCCGCTGGCGCTGGCGCTGGCGCGGCATCCGGACCTGCGCCTCCACGTCCACCTCGACGAGCGCTCCGCCGCCTACGTCGCCCTGGGGATCGCCCGCATCCAGGAGCGCCCGGTGGCGGTGGTCTGCACCTCGGGCACCGCCGCCGCCGGCTGGCTGCCCGCCGCGGTGGAGGCGCGGCTCTCCCAGCTCCCCCTGGTGCTGCTGAGCGCCGACCGTCCGCCCGAGCTGCGCGACACCGGCGCCAACCAGTCGATCGACCAGCAGCGCCTGTTCGGCGGCCACGTCCGCTGGTTCGCCGACAGCGGGGTGCCCGAGGCGCGGCCGGGGGCGGCCCGCTACTGGCGCTCCCTGGGCAGCCGGGCCGCCGCCGCCGCGCTGGGGCCGCCGGCGGGCCCGGTGCACCTCAACCTGCCGCTGCGCGAGCCGCTGGTGCCCTCGGGGGCGGCCGTCGACCTCGGCCCCGAGGCCGCCGGGCGGGAGCAGGGAGCGCCCTGGGAGCGGGTCTCGGCCGAGCTCCGGCGCCCCGCCGCCGCCGATGTGACCGCGCTCGCCGCGGAGATCGCCGGGACCGCCGGCGGGCTGGTGGTCGCCGGAGCGCTTCCCGGCGGGCGAGGCGAGGCGATCGCCGCGCTGGCGCGGCAGGCCGGCTGGCCGCTGCTCGCCGAGCCCACCTCCGGCCTGCGCACCGGGCCGCCGGCGCTGAGCGCCGGCGCGCTGCTGCTCTCCGACCCGGGGTTCCGCGCCGGCCACCCCGTCGACCTCGTCGTGCAGGTGGGCACCCCCCCGACCAGCCGGGCCCTGCTCGCCACCGTCGCGGCGGCGCGGCGGACGGTGGTGGTGGCTCCCGAGGAGGTCCACCCCGATCCCGCCCGGGGAGCGGCGTGGACGCTGCGCTGCGACCCCGGCGCGCTCGCGGCCGCGGTGCTGCCGCGGCTGGGTGATCTCCCCCGCCCCGCCGGCGGCGGCGCCTGGCTCGAGGCCGACGCCGCCGCCCGGGACGCCACCGACCGCTGCCTCGACGGCTGGGCCGAGCCCTCCGAGCCGCGCACCGCCCGCGACCTCGCCGCCGTCCTGCCGGAGGGGGCGGTGCTGCTCGCCGGGTCGAGCATGCCGATCCGCGACCTCGACGCCTTCATGGCGCCCCGCCGCGGCCTGCGGGTGGTCGCCAACCGTGGCGCCAGCGGCATCGACGGGCTGGTGTCCACGGCGCTCGGCACCGCCGCGGTGGCGCGGCCCGCCTACGCGCTGCTCGGCGACCTCACCCTGCTCCACGACGCCGGGGCGCTGCTCTGGGGCGCCCGCCGCGGCCTCGACCTGGTGCTCGTGGTGGTGAACAACGACGGTGGCGGGGTGTTCTCGCTGCTCGGCCAGCGCGACCTCCCCGCGGCCGAGCAGGAGGCGCTCTTCGGCACCCCCCACGGACTCGACCTCGGCGCCCTCGCCGCCGCCGCCGGGGCCGGGTACCGGAGGCTGGTCGACCCCGCCGGGCTCGGCGAGGCGGTGGCCGCGGCGGCGTCGGAGGGCGGGGTGCAGCTGGTCGAGGTGCCCACCGACCGGCGGCGCAACGTCGAGCACCACGCCGAGGTGGCGGCGCGGGTGGGGGAGGCCCTCAGCCGCCGAGGGCGGTGAGCAGGGCGGTGAACTTCGCCTCGGTCTCGGCCACCTCGAGGGCGGGCACCGAGCCCTCGACGATCCCCGCGCCGGCGTGGAGCCGGGCGCGCCGGCCGGAGAGGGCGGCGCAGCGCAGCGCCACCACCCACTCGCCGTCGCCGGCGGCGTCGACCCATCCCACCAGGCCGGAGTAGAGGCCGCGGGGCACCGGCTCGAGCTCGTGGATGGTGTCGAGGGCCGCGGCGGTGGGGGTGCCGCAGACCGCCGGGGTGGGCTGCAGCGCCGCCGCCAGCCCGAGCGCGCCGGGCGCGTCCGCGACCAGCCGGCCGCGCATCGTGGTGGTCAGGTGCCAGAGGCTGGCGGTCGCGGTCAGCCGGGGCTCGGGGTCGACCTCGAGGGTCTCGCAGAAGGGGGCGAGGGCGTCGCTCATCGCCTCGACCACGAGGCGGTGCTCGCGGTGGTCCTTCTGCGAGGCGAGCAGCCGCCGGGCCGCGGCCGCGTCCTCGTCGGGGCTGGGCGAGCGCGGCGCCGAGCCCGCCATCGGCCCGCAGGTCACGGTGCGGCCGCGGCGGCGGAGCAGCGTCTCCGGGGTGGCGCCGAGGAGGACGCGGCCGTCGGCGCCGTGCACCGCGAAGGTGTGGCAGCCGGGGTCGCGGCTGCGGAGCCGGCGCAGCACCGTGGCGGCGTCGATCTCCCCGGCGAGCTCGAGCTCCAGGGTGCGGGCCAGCACCACCTTGCGCAGCGCGCCGCGGCGGATGCGTTCGACCGCCTCGGCGACCGCCGCCGCGTAGACCGAGGGGTCCGGCTCGGGCCGGGCGGAGACCCCGCCCCAGACCTCGGTGCCGGCGGCGGTGCGGCGCACCGGCGGGGGAGGGCCCTCGGCGGACCCGTCGCCGCCGTCGCCGAGCAGGTCGGAGCGGACCCCGCCCGCGGGGGTGGTGCGGAGGATGCGCGCCGGCACCCAGAGCCGCGCCGGCACCCCGCCGTCGAAGGCGAGAGCGCCGACCACCACCGCCGACCCGGCGTCGAGGTCGCGGAGCAGCTCCCCGGCCACCTCGCCCGCCTCGGCACCCTGGTCGGGGCCGGGCTGCACCACCGCCGCCCGGGTGGTCCCCGCGGCGGCGAGACCGGCCCCCTCACGCTCCAGCAGGAAGCCGTCCTCCGGGTCCCACACGTCGAGCAGGTCGGGGGCGGCGGCGGTGCGCTCCATCCTCATCCTCCTACCCCGACCGGGTGCCGGTGAGCAGCTGGGCGGCGCCGCCGCCGAGGCTGTGGCGCTCCACCGCGGTGAAGCCGGCGTCGCGCGCCATGGCGACGAGCTCGGTGGGGGAGGGCAGCCACGCCGTCGACGCGGGCAGGTAGCGGTAGGCCTCGCGGTCGCTGAGCAGCCCGCCGACGAAGGGCACGACCCGCCGGAAGTAGAGGGCGTGGCCGCGGCGCAGCAGCGGGTTGGCGGGCTCCGCCACCTCGAGGAAACCGATGCGGCCGCCGGGACGCAGCACCCGCGCGGTCTCCCGGAAGCAGCCGGGGATGTCCACCACGTTGCGCAGCGCGAACCCGCAGACCGCCCCGTCCGCGGTGCCCGCCGCGAGCGGCAGGGTGAGGATGTCGGCGCGGACCAGCGGCGCGGAGGTGTGGCTGTGGGCGAGCATGCGGGCGGCGACGTCGACGCCGACGCAGCGCAGCCCGGCGCGCTGGGTCTCGCGGCACAGGTCGCCGGTGCCGCAGGCGAGGTCGACCACCAGCGAGCCCGGGGACAGCCCCAGGGCGGCGACGCTGCGGCGCCGCCAGCGGGCGTCGAGGCCGAGGGTGAGGACCCGGTTCAGCCGGTCGTACCGGGGGGCGATGCGGTCGAACATCGCCCGGTTGGCGTCGGCGCGGTCGCGCGCGTCCGCCGGGCGGGGCGGGCTCAGGCGGGCCACGCCACCTCCACCCCGCGCCGCGCCTCGGCGTGAGCGGCGGCCACCTCGGCGCGGTCGCCCACCTTCTCGATGTGCTCCTCGGCGACGTCGAGGAGCACCCCCCGGAAGTGATGGGAGACGAGCAGGGTGACCGCGGGGAAGATCTCGCGGAAGGCGGTGACCAGCCGCAGCGCCGCCTCGGTGTCGTCGGTGGCGGTGGCGCGCACCCGGCCGCGCACGTGCTCGTCGAAGAGCTCGACGGCGCGCTCGGCGACGGCGCGGACGTGCTCGTCGTGGTCGCGGGCGAGGGCGAGCAGCTCGGGGAGGGGCAGGCCGCTGTCGAGCAGCCGCAGCCCCAGACGCACCATCTCGACGTCGGCGCTGCTGTAGCGGTGCACGCCGTCGACGCTGCGCCCCAGGCGCAGCCCGGCGCGCTCGAAGGCCTGGAGCAGCGGGGCGGCGACCCCGCTGCGCTGGGCCAGCTCGTCGAGCCCGAGCAGCTCCTCGGTCTCCTCCTCGGCCCGGACCGCGGCAACCGCGGCGGCGAGGTCCTGGTCGGCGGCGCCGAGACGGCCCTCGAGCACCCGGCGAACCGCCGCCAGGGTGAGGCCCTTGCGCTGCAGCGCCCGCACCTCGCGGATGCGGTCGACGTGCTCCTCGCCGTAGAGGGCGAGCCGTCCCTGGCGCCGTGGCGGGGGCAGCAGCCGCTGCGACTGGTAGTAGCGGACGGTGTCGACCGAGACCTCCGCCGCGGCCGCCAGCTGCTCGACCCGGTACGTCATGAGTACTGACTCTACGAGTCTTTGCTGGGAACGTGCGCTCCGGCGACCTCAGACGGTGAGCGGCCACTCGAAGTGACGCACCCCGGGCCAGCCGCCGGGCCCGGAACGGGCGCCGCGATGGACGAGCATGGCGACCATGCGCCGGTTGTCGTCGAGCACGTCCGCGGAGAGCCGCTCCACCCCCTCGGCGCGGGCGCGCTCGGCGAGCCGTGCGAGCAGCAGCCCGCCCAGCCCGCGGCCCTGGGCGGCGTCGACCACCACGATCGCGCTGTCCGCGGCGCGCGGGTCGCCGCGGTCGCGGATGTAGCGGGCCACCGCCAGCCCCCGGCCCGTGACCGCGTCGACGGCGACCAGCGCCTCGTGGTCGTGGTGGTCGACCTCGAGGAAGTAGCGCACCTCGGCGTCGGTCAGCCCCCGCTTGGGGCCGAGGAACCGCCGCTGGCGGGACTCGGGACCGATCCGCTGGAAGACGTCGAGGTAGGTCTCGCGGTCGCTGGGCTCGAGCGGCCGGATCACCACCACCGTGCCGTCCCTCAGCCGGATAGCAGGTTGCATGACGCAACCAAATATACGCCGGTCGCGGGCGCACGTCCGGCGACCGGGGTTGTGCACACACCTCTTCACAGCACTTGTTTGGCGGGGCCCCGGATCCGCGCGAGCATCCCCGTCCATGACCGGTCACGCCGCCGCCAGGGTCCTCATCGTCGACGACGACGCCGCCAACCGCTCGGTGCTGCGCCTCGCCTGCGAGACCGTCGGCGTCGACGTCGTCGAGGCCGGCACCGGGGCGGTCGCGCTGGAGCGGGCCGGTGCCGGCGGCCTCGCCCTCATCCTCCTCGACCTCGGCCTCCCGGACATCAGCGGCCTCGAGGTCTGCCGGCGTCTTCGCCGCGCGGGTGTGGCGACCCCGATCATCGTCGTCAGCGCGTACAGCGGACCGGACCAGGTGGAGATCGGGCTCGCGGCGGGCGCGGACGACTACATCGGCAAGCCCTACCGGCTGGCGACGCTGCTGGCCCGGATCCAGGTGCACGCGCGACCCGTGGACGACCGGGTGCAGCTGCCCGGGGTGCCGGCGCTGCGCCGGCCCGCCCGGAGGCCCCGGCGGCACGAGCTCATCCCCTGAGCGCGGTCAGGCGCGGCGGAGCGATGCCGCATCGGGTGCTCGCTTCGCCTCCATCCGCGGCTCGCGCGACCGGCGCCCGTCCCTGATCTCGGTCGCGTCCCGACTCGAGCAGGAGCAGGAGCGACCTGTCCACGGTGACGCTCCTCTCGCGCGGCCGGTCCCCGCCGGCCGATCGCACCCAAGAGTAACAGAAGTGTAATTTTGGTCCACTCACAGGCAGGGGTACGCAGCTGGCGCGATCGTGGATCCACCGGCGGCCACGCGGGCGTAGCATGGTGGTGCCGTGCAGCCTCTGGTGGTCGCCGCCCTGGCGGCGCTGATCCTGCTCTCGGCGCCGCCGGCCGTGCTGGCGGCGAGGCTGGTGCGCGACCTCCGCGGGGCGCGGCGTCCGCTGCCCACACATCCCCGCCTCGCCCGGCTCGCGCTGCTGCTGAACGTGGAGAGGGCCGACACCCCGGCGCGCTGCCGGCTGGCGCGGCTGCGCCGGGACCTCTTCGAGAGCTGCGAGAGGGCGCTCGCGGTGGTGTCCGCGGGCGACGACCCCCACGCGCGGTGGCTGCTCGCCGGCGCGCTGCGGCAGGCACGCCGGGTCGACGACCAGCTCCGCGACCTCTGGACCTTTGCCGGCCCCGCTCCCGAGCTGCTGGAGCGCGCCGCGCTGCGGGCCGGAGTGGTCCGGGGAGCCCTGGAACGGCTGTGCGAGGCGGTCTGGATCCGCGCCGCGCAGGGCGGCGACCAGCTCCTCGGCGACCTGGTCGACCGGGTCGAGAGCGAGCACGCGGTGCGGCGGCAGGTGCGGGGCCTGCTCGAGCGCCGCCGCCACTCTTCACCCCCTTGCGACATCTCGGAGAGGGCCGCCCGGGAGGATGGGCATATCCTGAGATCGGGCGCGCCCGCGCCCCGAGGAGAACCATGGCAGGTCACGTCGTCGACAGCGACGACCACAGCGTCGTCGGCAAGGTCGGTCGTGTCACCGGCGGCATCGGACCGGGCCGGACCGGCGAGGTGATGCTTCCGGTCCGCGGCGGCACCGAGGCCTTCCTCGCCCATGCGGCAGAGGCGGGAGAGGCCATCGGCGCGGGCAGCCGGGTGGTGGTCGTGGAGTACTTCGCGCCGCGAACCGTGTACGTCAGCCCCGCATAGGTGGCTGAGAGGGGGTTGTCATGAACGCCGTCCTGGGTCTGGCCATCGCCGCGATCGGCGGCCTGCTCGGTCTGCTGCTGCTGATCGTCCTGTTCCTGCGATCGATCTGGCGGGTCGCGGAGCCCAACGAGGCGCTGATCATCTCCGGGTTCAAGCACCAGCCCGTCGAGGGTGTGGGCGAGAGCATGGGCTTCAACATCGTCACCGGGAAGGGTGTCTTCGTGTTCCCGGGCTTCCAGAAGGTGCGCAACCTGTCGCTCGACGCCAACGAGACCGAGCTGGACATCACCTGCGTCACCACCCAGGGCATCCCGGTGGTGGTGAAGGCCGTGGTGATCTACAAGGTGGGAGACGACTTCGTCTCCATCTCCAACGCCGCGCGGCGCTTCCTCGACAAGGCGCCGGCGGAGGTCGAGCAGAAGATCAAGAACGTCTTCGAGGGCCACCTGCGCTCGATCGTGGGCGGGCTCACCGTCGAGCAGATGATCCGCGACCGCGAGGCGCTCACCGAGCGCACCCGCTCGCACTCCGCAGAGGAGATGCAGAAGCTCGGCCTGGTCATCGACACCCTCCAGATCAAGGAGATCGACGACCCCACCGGCTACATCAAGAGCCTGGCCGCGCCCCACGCCGCCGCGGTGCAGAAGGAGGCGCGCATCGCCCAGTCCTCGGCGGACCGCGAGGCCACCGAGCAGGAGCAGGCCTCCGAGGCGCTGAAGGCGGCCGCCCGCCGCGAGGCGGAGATCAAGAAGGCCGGCTACCAGGCGGAGATCGACCGCGCCCAGCGCGACGCCGCCCAGGCCGGGCCGCTCGCCGAGCAGATCGCCCGCCAGCGGGTCGTCGAGGAGCAGACCAAGGTCGCCGAGCTCGAGGCGCAGCGCACCGAGCAGTCGCTGCAGGCGGAGGTGCGCAGGCCGGCCGACGCCGAGGCCTACCGGCAGCGCACCCTGGCCGAGGCCGAGCGGGACGTGCGCATCTCCCGCGCCGAGGCGAACGCCAGGGAGACCCAGCTCGCCGCGGTGGCCAACGCCGAGCGGGTGAAGATCGAGGCGTCGGCGTCGGCGGAGAAGATCCGCGTCGAGGCCGAGGCGCAGGCGGACTCGACCCGGGCGATCGGCACCGCCCAGGCCGACGCAACCCAGGCGCGCGGCCTCGCCGAGGCGAGGTCCACCGAGGCGCGCGGCCTCGCCGAGGCCTCCGCCATCAAGGCGCGGGCCGAGGCGCTCGCCGTCAACCAGGAGGCGGTGATCGCCCAGCAGCTCGCCGAGCAGGCGGTGAACATCGTCGCCGCCGCGGCCAAGCCGATCGGTGACATCGACAACCTGGTGGTGCTCAACGGCACCGACGGCGTCCAGGAGGCGGTCCTCGGCTCCATCGCCCGCGGGTTCACCGCGCTGCAGGCGCTGCGCCAGAGCCTGGCCCCGAGCCCGGCGGTGCCGGTGGCGCAGAACGGCCACGCCGAGGCGGTGCCCGACGAGCCGTCCGCTCCGGAGCGGATCCGCCGCAGCGGCGGGCAGGGATAGCGCCGGTGGGGCTGCGCCGGCGTCTCGGGCGGCTGCTGCGCGCCCGGGCACGCCGGCTGCGGGGCCCCGACGACCCGATCGCCATGCTCGAGCTCGCCTACTCCCGGCAGCTGGCCACCGCCGACGCGATCCGCCAGGGGATCGCCGGGCTGGTCACCGCCCGCACCCGGCTGCGGCTGCAGCGCCGGTCGCTGGAGCGGGAGCGGGGGGGTCTGGAGGAGAGCGCTCGCGGCCACCTGCGCGGGGGGCGTGAGGACCTCGCCGCCGCCGCCCTCACCCAGGCGGAGCTGCTTCGCGGCCAGGTCGAGATCCTCGCCGGCCAGGAGCGGCGCCTCGGCGCCGACCACGACGCCCTCGACGCCGCGGGGCGCCGTCACCAGGCCGGGCTGGCGCTGCTGCGCACCCAGAAGGAGGCGCTCGGCGCCCAGCACGCCGCCGACCGGGCCCGGCTCGGCGCCGCCGAGGCGCTGGCGGGGCTGGGGGCCGACGACACCGCCGTCCGCGTCCTGCTCGACCGGGCCCGTGAGCGCATGCTCGCGGTGGCGGCCCGTGCCGACGCGCTCGCCGAGCTGACCCGCCGCCCCGCCCTCACCGACACCTCCGGCCTGGAGGCGGAGCTCGCCACCGCCGCGGTCGCCGGCGGGGTGCAGCGCCGCCTCGCCGCGCTCCGGGGCGAGCTGGGGCTGCCCCCGGGCTGAGCTCGCCGCCCGGCGTCAGTTCGGGGGAGGCTCCTCGCCGGCCGGGGCCGGCAGCTCCGCGGTCTGCTCCGCCTGCTCGTTGCGCTGGGCGAGGGCCGCCCAGAAGCCGGCCCGCGCCGACCTTCGCAGCTCGGGGCGCTCGCGCAGCTCGCCCAGGGCGCGCACCGCCGCGCGGATCAGCTCGGAGTCGATCTCGGCGGGCAGCTCCCAGGGGCGCAGGCCGTGGAGGCTGCGCAGCTGCTCGGGGGTGGCCCGGGCCAGCCAGGCGGTGCCGAAGTCGACCCCCACCTGCATCGCGAACTGCTCGGTGGAGGGCGCCTCGCCGACGATCTCCTCACCGCGCGGGGTCGGTGCCACCCGGCTGAGGTGGGGGCTCCAGAAGTCGGCGGGGAGGACCACGTGCTCGTCGGACTCCCAGATCAGCGTGTGCGCCTGGTTGTTCCCGGGGACGCCGACCAGCACCGCCCGCACCCCCAGGTCCTGGGCCTGGGTCATGCCCTCGCGGATGTCGTCGTCGCCGGTGACCAGGAAGGCGGTGACCATCCCCCGCGCCTGGGCGAGGGTCATGAGGTCGCGCACCATCAGCGAGTCCACGCCCTTCTGGCGCCCCTGGACCATCCGGCCCAGGCGCACCTTGACGCCGTCCAGCACCGCGAGCTGGCGGTGGTGCTCGGTGGGGATCCCGCCGGAGGCGGCGTCGTACCAGTAGGAGCGGAGCAGGGGCAGCTCGCAGTGCCCGGTGAGCAGCCTGGCGAGCGACCCCGCCAGCCCCTCGTAGTCGCAGTCCATCTGCGGCCGCAGGCTGGTGCCGAGGCAGAGCTCGCCCGCGGCGGCGAGCACGTAGCCGAGGTCGACGAAGATGGCGCAGCGATCCACCCGCGCAGGGTAGGCGTCGAGGGCATCAGCCCGCCACCGACGCCCTCCGGACCGGCGAAGGCAACCGGCGGGTTCGTCCGTTGACCTGTAGAGTCGACGGAGGTCGTGGGGGGGTTCGGGATGAGCAGTGCGGCGCCCGATCGGGTGGACGACGACGCGTCCGCGGCCCCGGCGTCGGCGCCTCCCCGCGGGATCTCGGAGCACTGGTGCCGGTGGTGTCACGCCGTCCACGGTTTCGGGTACTGTGCCCACGCGTCGTGGCTCACCCATGACGCGCTGGCGCGCCGGGGGGCGCACTTCAACTGGAGATAGGCGGTCGGCGATCCACATGATCAGCGGCGACGCGGTGGTCTGGTCGGGGGAGGGACTGAGCCTGCGCCTCGAGGCCCACGTCGGCGACTTCGTGTACATCCCGGCCGGAACTCCCCATCTCCCCGTCAACGCGAGCGACGCCGAGCCCTGCGTCGCGCTGGTGGCGCGCACCGACCCCAACGAGCAGGAGAGCGTGGTGCTGCTCCCCGAGCTCGACGCGCTGCCCCACCTGCGGTAGACGCGCTGCACACCGTCTGCGTCTTCTGCGGCTCCTCCGCGGGCGACCGTCCCGAGTACCGGCGGGCCGCCGTCGACCTCGGCGAGGCGCTGGTGGCCCGGGGCACCCGGCTCGTCTACGGGGGCGGCCGGATCGGTCTCATGGGGGTGATCGCCGACGCCGCGCTCGCCGCCGGCGGCGAGGTGGTCGGCGTCATCCCCGCCCACCTCAGCTCGCGGGAGGTGGCCCACTCGGGCCTGACCGAGCTGCGGGTGGTGGGCTCGATGCACGAGCGCAAGCAGCTCATGTTCGAGCTCTCCGAGGCGTTCATCG
This sequence comes from Candidatus Dormiibacterota bacterium, assembly GCA_036495095.1. Taxonomy (NCBI): domain Bacteria; kingdom Bacillati; phylum Candidatus Dormiibacterota; species Candidatus Dormiibacterota bacterium. Next base: position 23,543 of record DASXNK010000024.1, read on the forward strand.
CCCTCCCCGGCGGCCTGGGGACGCTCGAGGAGCTGCTCGAGATCACCACCTGGGCGCAGCTCGGGCTGCACCGCAAGCCCATCGGCGTCCTCGACGTGCTCGACTACTTCGACGGCCTCGTCACCCTGCTCGACCACGCCGTCCTCAGCGGCTTCCTCTCCCCGCGGAACCGCGGGCTGATCCTCCGCGACCTCGACCCCTCCGCCCTGCTCGACCGGCTCGAGGCGCACCTCGCCCCCTCGCCCCCGGTCGACCCCGGGCTCGTCTAGGCTCGGTCCCGGCGAGCCGCCTGGCTACCCCTTGAAGATCCCCCGCATCACCCCGGCGGCCACCCCGGCGGCGGCGCCGCCCTCCGCCGCTCCCACCGCGCCGTACTCGGCGAGGGCGTGGGCGAGGCGGGAGAGCGGCAGCGACTGCAGCCACACCCGTCCCGGGCCGGTCAGCGTCGCCAGGAAGATGCCGTCACCGCCGAAGAGCTTGTTCCTGATGCCCTTGACGGTGGTGATGCCGAAGTCGACCGTCTCCTGGAAGAGCCCGACGTGGCCGGGGTGCACCCGCATCGTCTGGCCGGGGGCGAGGTCGTAGACCACGATCTCGCCGCTGAGCTCGATCCAGGCCCGTCCCTGGCCGCTGATCGCCTGGAGCCGGAAGCCGTCGCCGCCGAAGATGCCGGCGCCGAGCCGCTGCTGGAAGCCGAGCGACAGCTGGATCCCGTGGGTGCCGGCGACGAAGGCGTGGCGGTGGGCCCGGAAGCCCGCCCCCGGCTGGGGTGCGACGTCGACGGGGAAGATCTGCCCGGGGAGCCTGGCGGCGAAGGCGACCATCCCCGCGGAGCCCTCCGCCATGTAGGCGGTCATGAACAGGCTGCTGCCGCCGGCCATGCGCTTCAGCGCGCCGAGCGCGCCGCCCGCCCCCCCGGTCTGGGTGGTGGTCGCCATCCGGATGCTCTCGGTCATCCAGGACAGCTCGCCGGACTCGGCGAAGATGCTCTCGCCCGGATCGAGGGTGAGCTCCAGCACCGGCATCACCGTTCCGACGATCTTCTCGTGCATGCTGTCTCCTCGTGCCCGGTTGCGGTGACGGTGATTGTGCGGGTTCCCGGGGCTCGGCCCGCCACAATGCACGCCGTGCCGATCCATGAGCTGGGACCCGAGCAGACCGTCCTCGGCCACCGCGCCATGCTGGCGCTGCGGCCGCGCATCGGCGACGCGGCGGTCTTCGCTGCGCACCTGAACGCGGTGCAGCGGCCCGAGGGATACCGGCTGGCGGCGTCGGTGGAGGAGGGGGAGGAGGAGGCCTCGGCGGTGGCCGGCTTCCGGATCCTCCACCTGCTGGCGTGGGGCCGGGTCCTCTACGTCGACGACCTGTCCACCCTGCCCGAGCGGCGCGGCCGCGGCCACGCCGGCGGGCTGATCCGCTGGCTGCTGGAGGAGGCGGCCCGGCTCGGCTGCGCCCAGCTCCACCTCGACTCCGGGGTGGGCCCCGAGCGCGCCGACGCGCACCGGCTCTACCTCGGCCACCACCTGCGCATCACCGCCCACCACTTCGCGATCGAGGTGGGGGCTCAGCCCTCCAGCCGGTAGAGCACGGCGGCGTTGCCGGCGAGCACCCGGCGGCCCACCTCCACGGCCTCGCCCTCGTCGAGGGTCGCGGCCGCCACCAGCTCGGCGAGCGCTCCGGCGAGGGCCTCGCGGTGGCGCTCGGCGGCCACCAGGTAGGCCTCGGGCAGGGCGGTGGCGTCGGTGGCGTAGAGCAGCTTGGTCCAGGGGCAGAGGCCGAGCGTCTCGCGCATCGCCCGGGAGCCGTCGAGGCCGGCCTGGGGGAGGGCGAGGGAGAGGTCCATGTGGACGTCGGCGTGGACCGCGCAGAGGTAGGCGGCCTCGCGGTGGTACGGGTAGCAGTGGAGGAGGACGATCCGCAGGCCGGCGACCCGGCCGCCGCCGAGCAGCGGCCGCAGCCCCAGCGGGCTGGTCTCGGCGAGGTCGGCGTCGGCGTCGCCGATGCCGCAGTGCACCTGCAGCGGGAGCTCGAGCCGGCGCACCTCCTCGGCGGCCTCGAGGAGCAGGGTGTGGCAGAGGGGATCGCCCTGGAGGCGCACCTCGCCACGGCCGGCGAGGCGGCGCAGCTCGGCGTAGTCGGCGGCGGCGGCGGCCCGGTCCGGAGGTCGCAGGCGCAGGCTGGCGCGGTAGGCGGCGATGGTCTTCACCGCCACCGCCCGGCGGGCCACGACCTCGCGGCGCAGCTCGGTGCGCACCGCCCCCAGCCACTCGCCGACGCTGGCGCAGTGCGGCACCAGCGCCTCGGCGAGGGTCTCGAGCCGGATCACCTCGCGCTGCGGCACCGGTACGGTGCGGGCGTGCTCCTCGGGGTCCATGGCGCCGAGCCCGACGCCGCGGTCGAGGAGCATCGCCCCGGTGCCGCTGCGGAGCAGCAGGGCGCCGAGGTGGACGGCCGGGTCGCGCCGGCTGCGCGCCTCCAGCACCGCCGCCTCGGTGGGGTCGCAGGCCAGCTCGGCGGCGAGGCGGCGGAGGGCGTCGCGGTACACCGCGGTGTGGGGGACGTGCTCGGCGATCTGCCGCGGCTCGAGGCTCTCGGAGAACACCGACCGCAGCTCCGCGGCGCCGATCCGGCGCTGCGGCCGGCGCAGCGGATGGCAGTGGTGGTCGACCGCGGCGACCCCGGCCCAGGCGGCGAGCAGCCGCTCCCGCATCAGTGGCGCAGCCGGTGCTGCCGGAACTCGAAGTCGGCGGTCCCGCGCGCTGGCCGGGGCGTCCTCAGCCGTCGATGCGCACCTCGACGCCGTCCTGGTCCCAGCGGGTGTGGAAGACGCCCTCGCGGTCGGTGCGCCGGTAGGTGTGGGCCCCGAAGAGGTCGCGCAGCCCCTGGATCAGGTTGGCGGGGCCGCGCTCGCGGCGCAGCCCGTCGTAGTACGACAGCGAGGAGGCGAAGGCGGGCACCGGCACGCCCAGCTCGACGGCGTCGCGCACCACCCGGCGCCAGGCGTCCTGCCGGGTGGCGAGGGCCTCGCGGAAGAAGGGGGCCAGCATCAGGCTGCGCAGCGTCGGGTGCTCCTCGTAGGCCTCGCGGATGCGGTCGAGGAAGCGCGCCCGGATGATGCATCCGCCCCGCCAGATGGTGGCGATGGCGCCGAGGTGGAGGTCCCACCCGTAGGTCTCGGCGGCGGCGATCATCTGGTCGAACCCCTGCGCGTAGCTGACGATCTTCGAGGCGTAGAGGGCGTCGCGGACGTCGTCGACGAGGCGGTGGTCGGCGCCGTCGCCGAGGAAGCCGTCGGTGGGGCCGGCGAGCAGCGAGGCCGCCTCGGCGCGCTCGTCGCGGCGCGCCGAGAGGGTGCGTGCGAACACCGCCTCGGTGATCGAGGTGAGCGGGACCCCGAGCTCGAGCGCGTTCTGGCTGGTCCACCGCCCCGTGCCCTTCTGCTCGGCCTGGTCGACGATGGAGTTGACCAGGGCGCCGCCGGTGTCGTCGGTCTTCGCCAGCACCCGTGCGGTGATCTCGATCAGGTACGACTCCAGCTCGCCGCCGTTCCAGGTGGCGAAGATCCCGGCGAGCTCGGCGTCGCTGAGGCGCAGCGCATGGCGGAGGAGGTCGTAGGCCTCGGCGATGAGCTGCATGTCCGAGTACTCGATGCCGTTGTGCACCATCTTCACGTAGTGCCCGGCGCCGTCGGTGCCGATGTGGGTGCAGCAGGGGGTGCCGTCGACCTGGGCGGCGATGCGGGTGAGCACCGGCGCGACCGCCTCGTACGCCTCCGCCGAGCCCCCGGGCATGATGCTCGGTCCCTCGAGCGCGCCGGTCTCGCCGCCGGAGACGCCGGTGCCGATGTAGCGGAACCCCCTGGCCTCGATCTCGGCGGCGCGGCGGCGGGTGTCGGTGAAGAGCGAGTTGCCGCCGTCGATGAGGATGTCGCCGGCGTCGAGGTGGGGGAGGAGCTCGGCGATCGCGGCGTCGACGGGATCGCCCGCCTTCACCATCAGCAGGATCGGTCGCGGCCGCTCGATCGCGACCACCAGCTCCTCGGGCGAGTAGGCGGGGGTGATGTCGCCCTCGGCGCCGTGGGCGTCGGCGAACTCCCGGGTGCGCGCCGCGGTGCGGTTGAACACCGCGACCGGGACGTCGTGGTGGGCCAGGTTGCGGGCCAGGTTCTGGCCCATCACGGCCATGCCCACCACCCCGAAGCGGCTGGCTGCGGTCATCGGCGACGGTCTCCCTCGGCGGTGCCGGATGGTGCTGGGAAGCACTGTAACCCGCTCCCCGGGCGGCCGTTCCACCCCTGGAGCAACGCAGCTGGGGGATGGGTCATGACCTACGTCACGGTGGCCGGCCTGGTGGTCCTGGTGATGCTCGCCCTGCTCCAGTGGGTGGGCCAGCTGCGGCGCAACCTCTTCCAGACCCGCTCCTTCCGCCACGGGCACGACTCCGAGTGGGAGTGCAGCTCGCAGCGCCGGGTGCGCCTCCGCCGCTGACCCGCCGCCGCCTCAGGCCGCCTCGGGGACCATCACCGGGGCCGTGGGTGCCGCCTCCGGCTCCAACTCGGGGGCAGGACGGCCGCGGCGGCGAAGTCCCCAGAGGATCGCGCCGGCGACCGCGAACGGCACCATCTGCAGGTCGACGAGCAGCGAGACCGAGGCCGCCTGGGTGGTGCCGATGCCGTCGTGGGCGAGCAGGCCGACGAGGATCCCCTCGCGGAGCCCGAGGCCGTTGACCGAGAAGGGCGCGAGGGTGCCGAGCAGGGAGATCGGGATCACCAGCGCGAACACCTCCGGGTCGGTGCTGATCCCCACCGCGTGCGCCATCGTGGTGAGCGCGAGCAGGTTGAAGCCCCAGCTGACCACCCCGCTGGCGAGCGACGCGACCAGCAGGCGGGGGTGGTGGGCGTAGCCGTCGAAGGTGCCGGTGAAGGGGCGGATCGCGGCCAGCAGACGGCGCACCGGCCCGGCCCCGGCGCCGAGGCGGCGGACCAGGCTGTCGGAGGTCAGCAGAGCCGCCAGCAGCACCAGGATGAGGAGCGCCAGCGAGGCCGCCACCGCCGCGGGCATCAGGCCGAGCCGGGCGTCGAGGCGGTCGCGCATCATCAGGGCGGCGAGCGCCCCCCAGAGGGCGATGCCGAGGGCCCCGGCGAGCCGGCCGCCCACCACCGCGGCGAGCGCCGGGCCGCTGCCGATCCGCCGTCCCGTCTCCACCACCCGCACCGCGTCGCCGCCGACGCCGCCGGGGAGCAGCTGGCCGACGAAGAGGGCGCGGAGGTAGAGGGAGATCAGCGCGGGCCAGCCGGGGCACGGGCCGGGGCCGCGCAGCAGCACCGCCCAGGACACCATGCCGAGGAGCACGGAGATCCCGGTGAGGGCGACCCCGGCGGCCACCCATCCCGGGCTGACGTCGGCGAGCCGCCGCCCCGCCTCGGGGATGTTGACGGCTCGGACCAGCAGGAGCAGGCCCACCGCCGTCCCCAGCGCGCGCACCGGGGTGGAGCAGAGCAACCCCGCGACTGCCCTCCGGCGTCGGGGACACCCGGCTGCTGTGGACTCCGGCACCGTCAGCATCGTTCGGCGTTCATGATATCAGGGCTATACAAAAGCCCATCACTCATCCCTTCACCTCGGCCCCGTCCTCACCGGCCTATGAGGTCACCGTCACCCGCGGCCGCACCGGGCCCTGCCGGTACAACGATCCTCGCGGACCGATGATTGCTCGCCGCCGCCGCGAAGCCGGTGGCGGCGGGCTCACGCTGTGGTGACGCTCAGGCCGCGGGCGGGCGGAGCCGCCGCTCGACGTCGCGCGACCCCATCGTGGCGCTGCCCCAGGTGACCGTCCCGTTGGGCCACACCGTCGCCGAGGCGCCCTTGGGTTTCACCAGCAGAACCTCGCCGCCGGCCACGAAGACGGGGGCTCTGCGCTGCTGTGCCAGCCGCCTGGCGTGGTCGAAGGGACGGAAGGGGCGATCGAGGGGTGCGCTCATGGTCACAGTCTTCCACGGTTTCGGCCACCTGAAAAGACGTTGCGCCGGCCACCGGTGTTCTCCACCGTCGGCGATATACTCGGGTCGCCCATGGATACCGACTCAGGGCGCGGCGCGCCCCCGCCACCGACCGAACGTCCGGCCTGGACCCTGCTCAGCAACCACGGCCTGGTGCTGCTGTGCATCGCCAACGAACCGACCACGCGGGTCCGGGACATCGCCACCACCGTCGGCATCACCGAGCGTGCGGCGCAGCGCATCGTCGGCGAGCTGATCACCGGCGGCTACATCAGCCGCCGCCGTGAGGGGCGGCGCAACGTCTACGAGGTGCATCGCAACGCCCCGCTGCGGCACCCCGCCTGGGGCGAGCGCGAGGTGCGCCACCTGCTGGTGATGGCCCGGGCCTGATCTCGCTGACGCGCTGCGAGCCGCGGTGCGTCATGATGTCCACGGGACGGAGCGGCCGTCTCGCGGAAGGATCAGGGAGGGGTGCCCCGGCGCCCCCAAGGAAGGGAAGTCGCGCATGTGGGCCCACCGGACCCGCGCGTGTCAACGTCGCCGGTCGGCGCTCGTGCTCACCGTCACGCTGCTCGCTGTCACCTCGCTGCTGAGCGCACGGCCGGCGCAGGCCGCCTCACCGGACGCCGTCGTCCGGGCCGTGCTCGACGAGATCACCACCCATGGCTGGAACGCCGGGGTCGGCGGCCTGTACATCAACTGGTCGGTCGACGACCCGACCCAGGTGAACCAGCCCGGCGGGGTGGTCACCCGCCACGACGGGCTCACCGAGCTGCGCGACCTCGCGAACATGCTCTGGTACCAGCGCCGGCATCCCGGCGACCGCTCGCAGGCGGCGGCGATCGCCCGGCTGCAGCCGGTGGTGCAGGGCGAGTTCCAGCGCTACGGCTCGGACAAGGGCTGGGTCTACTGGGAGCTGCTGCGGATCGCCGACCTCGGCGGCGGCCGCGCGTTCAGCGACGAGGCGCGGGCCCTCGCCGCCCACCTCGCCACCATCGTCGACCCCGCCACCGGGGTCTCCCATGGCCCCCTGAGCGCGTCGACCGCCGAGGCCGCGGCCACCTGCCCCGACGGCTACCGCGTCGACCACGACCTCGAGAGCGGCCTCGCCCTCGCCGACGCCGGCGCCCGCTTCGGCGACCCGTCGTGGGCCGCGCTGGGGGCGCGCGAGGTCGACGTGGTCGTCGCCCAGACCTTCGACACCGCCCACCACCTCTTCAACCGGATCGTCTGCCAGGGGGCGGTCTGGGACCGGCACGCCAAGATCGGCGAGCAGGCCGACGACATCACCGCGCTGCTCGACGCCGGCGCCGCCACCCACAACGGCGCCTACATCGCCCGCGCCCAGGAGATGCTCGACACCCTCGCCGGTCCCGCCGGGGGCCTTCACGACACCGCCCGCGGCGGCTACTACTTCACCCTCGACATGGGCACCGGCGCGGTCGACGGCAGCTACAAGGAGACCCGGCAGCTGGCCATGCTCGGCGCCTTCCACCACGCCGACGCGCTCCTCGGCGGCCGCTACGCCGCCGCCGAGGCGGAGATGGTGCGGGTGGCGCTGCAGATGTTCACGCCGGCGCCGCTGTCCGGCTATCCCTACCGCGAGGCCCCCCAGTTCGGCTTCTTCGGCCGGGAGAGGTGGATCACCACCGAGTCGGCGGGGATCGCCCTCGAGGCCCTCCAGGCCACCCTCGGCGACATCGTGCCCTCGCCGGTGCGGCTGCCGGCCGCCGTGCGTCCGGCCGCCCCGGTCGCCGCCGCACCGGCACCGCCGCCGCCGCCCGCGCCCGCCACCCCCGAGCCGGCGGTGGCCACGCCCGAGCCGTCGGCGCAGCCGGTGCTGCCCACGGCTCCGCCGGAGCGGTTCGCGAGGCCTCCGATCACCGCCGTCCGGGCGCCCGCCGGGACCTTTCCCTGGGGGTTGCTGGCCCTGGCCGTCGCCATCGCCATCGCCGCCGCCTACTCGGCCCGGCGCCTGATGCTCCGCGTCGCCCGGGGAGGCCGAGCTCTCTAGATCGCGGCGGGCCGGCCGGAGACGGCGGTGGCGAGCCGCGCGAGCATGTCCGCGTACACCCGGCTCAGCGCCCGTGGCGCGAAGGTGCGCTCGAAGAAGCCACCCATGCCGGAGGCGCCCTGCCACTCGGTCTCGATGCGCACCCGGCTGCCCGCGTCCGCGGGCTTCACCCGCCAGGTGGTCACCAGGGTCGAGGTCTCGTCGCGCTCCACCAGGCTGGCGCCGTCGGGAGTCTCGGCGCGCACCCGGTAGTCGCGCTCCCGCGGACCCGCCTTGAAGCGATAGGCGACCACGGTGCCGGCGCCGACGCCGCCCTCGACGACGCGGTAGTCCTGGTAGTTGACGGGCAGGATCTCGGGACGCCGGCGGTAGTCGGTGAGGAAGGCGTGGACCTCGGCGGGGGGAGCGGGGACCGTTCCCTCGGCCTCGGCGTGGACGGGACCGGGCATCGACGTGACCTCCTGGTGTTCTGGGTGAGCCGACGATATCCGGGAGGTCCCCGGCGACGGCGGCGAACGGGTCCGTCCCCGCCGGTGAGGAGGCTGTCACGGTGCTGTGGCCTCTGCAGGTTTCGAGGCTTTCCCGTCGTTCTCTTCAGTGCGTGGGTGCCGGGGGGCCGGCGCCATCGGGAGGTCAGGTCGGGTGCGCACAGGGATCCGGCGCCGCGGCGCCGTCGCTACCCTCGCCGCCCTTGCCGTGCTCGGCGCCGCCGCTCCGGCGACGCCGGTCGCCGCGATCGCCGCTCCGGTGTCGATCTGGGTCCAGACTCTCGACTCCTGCCGCCAGACCATCGGCGGCGCCGGCCTCGGCCTCACCGCCTCCGGGGTGTCGACGGTGCGCACCGTGCCCACCGGCACCTCCCGGAGCGTCGGCGCTCCCGGCGGCGGCTGCCCGGCCGAGCGCGGCGACTGCAGCGGCGCCGCCCCGGCGGGCTGCGCGGTCTTCAGCATCACCCCGCCCACCGCCGGGACCCGGACCTACCGCCTGGAACAGCTCACCGTCCCCGCCGGCTACGTCGGCTGCACCGGGGGCAGCGCCTGCCTCGGGGAGGTCGCCGGCCTCACCCTCGACTCCACCGGCGCGGTGCTCGGCGCCACGGTGACGAACAACCTCCCCGACGGCGTGGTCACCACCGCGCCGGCATCCGGCGCGTCCTTCCGGGCCACCGCGGACGACCCGATCGTGCTCCACGACGACGCCATCGGCCCCGGCGTCTGCGACGGCGACGGCGATTCCGACGACCAGCTCTCGGCGCCTGCCGGCCCCCACTGCGACGACCACTCCGACGGATCGCTCGCCCACCTCACCGTCGCCGGCGCCGCGCTCGCCGACGGCGGCCCGGTCGCCGCCGCGGGCTTCCAGCCGCTCACCTCCGCGGGGGCTCCGGCGGGCCGCCGGCTGGTGGCCAGCCCGGCGGTGATCGCGGGCACCGCCCTCGACCCCGCGCTGGAGATCGGCACCTTCGACGACGGCGGTCTCTATGTCCGCTCCGACGCGCTGGGGTGGCGACCGCTGTGGAGCGCCGCTCCCGGCTTCACCTGCGTCGACAATCCCGCCGCCCACCTCGACCACGCGTCGGCCACCCTCTGGGTCGCCTGCCAGGGCGCCGACCACGTCCTCCGCTACGCCACCGGCGACCTCCCCGCCAGCTCGTTCCAGCTGCCCACCCTCGATCGCTGGCGGACCCTGCCCGGGCTGCGGCTCGCCGCCGGCCCCGCGCTCGCCCCCGCCGGGGCCGGGGCCGGTGACGACCCCACCTTCTTCGCCGTCGACGCCGCCGGTGCGCTCTGGAGCGCCACCAGCTCGTCGCCCTGGGTGTCGCGGGGGGGCACCTGCCAGGGCCACCCGGCGGCCGCACTCGGGAACACCGGGGGCACCCCGGCGACGGTGGTCGCCTGCCGCGCACCCGACGGCTCGCTGCTCTACGGGGTGGTCGGCTCCGACGGAGGGGTCGGTCTCATCCAGGCGACCGCGACCACCCCGCGCAGCGGCGGCGCCTGCCTGCTCAACGGTCCGCTGATCGACGGCCCGGGCATCGCCGCCACCGCCGCCGGGGTGCTGGTGCTGGTCACCGGTGCCGCCGACCACCTCGCCTACGCCAAGTCGATCAGCTTCAGCGGCGCTCCGGGGAGCGGACCGGTGGCGATCTCGCCCTACCAGGCGCTCTCCTTCGAGAGCGGTCCGCTGCCGGGCACCTGCGCCGCCCCCTCCGCCGCCAACCCGGCCACCCCCCTCGCCTCCGGCCCGGCGGCGGCGACCTGGTTCGGCGCCGCCCTCACCGTGGGGACGGTCACCCCGACCATCCTGGCGGCGCCGCACTCCAGCTCGACCGCGGTCGCCCACCTCGTCGACGCCGCCGGCAACCCGGTGTCGGGTCAGACCGTGACCTTCTCCACCAGCGCGCTGGCGACCGCGGCGGCCACCCACCCGTCGGGGGGAGGCGTGTACACCGCCACCGTCACCACCGGCACCTCGCCCGGCCCCGCGCGGATCGGCGCCGCCACCTCCGCCGCCCAGGGCGCCATGGCGATGCGCCTCTACCGCGGAGGCTACGTGCTGGACGGCTCGGGCGGCGTCCACCCGTTCGGCGGCGCCCCGGCCCTCGTCGCCAGCGCCTACTGGCCGGGGTGGACCATCGCCCGCGGCATCGAGCTGCGCCCCGACGGCGCCGGCGGATACGTGCTCGACGGCTTCGGAGGCCTGCATCCCTTCGGCGACGCCCCGCCGGTCCAGACCTCCGCCTACTGGCCGAGCTGGGACATCGCCCGGGGGGTCGCGCTGCGCACCGACGGGGTCAGCGGCTACGTGCTCGACGGCTTCGGCGGCGTCCACTCGTTCGGCGGAGCCCCCGAGGTGCACACCAGCGCCTACTGGCCGGACTGGGACGTCGCCCGCGGCATCGCCCTGCGCAGCGATGGTGGCGGGTACGTGCTCGACGCCTTCGGCGGCCTCCACCCCTTCGGTGACGCACCCCCGGTCACCGGCAGCGCCTACTGGCCGGGCTGGGACATCGCCCGCGCCCTCGCCGTGCGCCCCGAGGGCGGCGGCTACGTGCTCGACGGCTACGGCGGCATCCATCCGTTCGGCGGCGCCCCCGAGCTGCACAGCAGTGCCGGCTGGCCGGGTTTCGACATCGCCCGCGGGCTGTGCCTCGGCACCGGCGGCAGCGGGGCGGTGCTCGACGGCTACGGCGGCCTCGCCACCCTGGGCTCGGGGCCGCCGCTGAGCACCGGCGCCTACTGGCCGGGGAGCGACATCGCCCGCGGGGTCACCGGCGGCTAACCTGCCTCCCATGCCACCGGCCTGGGCCGTCCACCTCCGCCCCGGCAGCGAGATCCCCGCGGAGCCCGAGGCGGCGCGCCGCTGGCTGCGCCGGGGCAGCCTTCCCGGGTCGCTGCTCCATGCCGGCGCCGGCGCGGCGCTCCGCTGCGGCAGCGTCGAGCTCGACCACCAGGCCCTGGCCGCCGCGGTCGAGGAGGTGGCCGCCGGGCTCGGCGGGCTCGGGGTCGGGCCCGGCGACCGGGTGCTGCTCCACGCCGCCGCGTCCTGCGAGTGGGTGCTCGCCTGCCTGGGGGCGCTCCGCGCCGGGGCGGTGGTGGTGCCGGTGAACCCCGACTACGGCGACGCCGAGATGGCCCACATCCTCGGCGACGCCGAGCCGGCGGTGATGGTGGCCGACGCCGGCCGCCTCGCCGGCGCCGCCCGGCTGCGGCGCGCCCATCCCAGCGTCCGCCGGGTGCTCGAGGTCGAGGACCTGCCGCGCCCGGCCACGCCGGCGCCGGCGGCCGGGCTCGGCCCGGAGAGCCCGGCGGTGGTCATCTACACGTCCGGCACCACCGGCCGGCCCAAGGGTGCCCTCCTCGACCACGGCAACCTGCTCGCCCAGGGCCGCGGGGTGGTGGAGGCGTGGCGCTGGGAGCGCTCCGACCACCTCGCCCTGGCGCTGCCGCTCCACCATCTCCACGGCCTCGCGATGGGCCTGGTGGGCACCCTTCTCGCCGGCGCCTCGGCGACCCTGCTGCGCTTCTCGCCGGAGGCGGTGGTCGCCGAGCTGCGCGGCGGCGCCAGCCTGTTCTTCGGGGTGCCGGCGATGTACCAGCGCCTCGCCGAGCACCTCGAGGCCGATCCCACCGACCTCTCCGGGGTGCGCCTCTTCGTGTGCGGCTCGGCGCCCCTGCCCCCGGCCCTCTTCGAGCGCTGCGCCGCCCTGCTCGGCCAGCCGCCGCTGGAGCGCTATGGCATCACCGAGGGTGGGGTGGTGGTGTCCACCCCGTACGCGGGTCCCCGCCTGCCCGGGCGGGTCGGCCACCCCCTGCCCGGGGTCGATGTCCGCCTCGGCGACGAGGCCGAGGTGCTGCTCCGCGGCGGCCAGGTGTTCGGCGGCTACTGGCGCAACCCGGCCGCCACCGCGGAGGTGCTCGAGGGCGGCTGGCTGCGCACCGGCGACGCCGGGGAGATCGGCGAGGACGGCTCGCTCGCCATCCGCGGCCGGCTCAAGGAGATGATCATCACCGGCGGGCTCAACGTGTATCCCCGCGAGGTGGAGGCCGTCCTCGAGGAGCATCCCGCGGTCGCCGAGGTCGCGGTCGCGGGGCTGCCCTCGGAGCGGTGGGGCGAGCAGGTGACCGCCTTCGTGGTGGCGCGCGCGCCGGTCACCGAGGCCGACCTGGTGGCCCACGCCCGCGCCCGGCTGGCGCCCTACAAGTGCCCGCGGTCGGTGCGCTTCGTCGCCGCGCTGCCCCGCAACCCGCTCGGGAAGGTGCGCCGGGCCGAGCTCGTCGAGGGTGCGCGGGAGCGGTAGGGGAGCGGTTTTCGGCCGGCTTCTCCCGGGCGGCGTACCATCCGAGCGCAGCAGCCGACCCGAGGAGATCGAGGATGTCGCTCCGCCAGGGGGCGCCGGTGCGGCTCGAGGTCGACCTCTCCAGCCTGCTGGACTCGCTGGAGGGCCTGCTCCGGCGGCTGACCGGCTCGCTCGAGGAGCTGAGCCCCGCTGAGTGGCGCGCCCCCAGCCGCTGCGCGGGCTGGTCGGCCGCCGACGTCACCGGGCATCTCTGCTGGGGAGTCGAGGCCGGCCTCGAGCTGCTCCGGCGGGCGGCCCGGGGGTCGAGCGAGCGGCTCTTCGAGGGCTTCGACCCGCGGGTCACCCCCGGTCTCGCCCTCGAGCCGGTGCGCGGGCGTGACCCGTCCGCGCACCTCGCGGCGCTGACCGCGGGCACCGCGACCCTGCTCGCCGAGGCCCGCCGCCTCGCCGGCCGCGGCCTGGAGGCCGAGGCCGACACCCCGCTGGGGTGGGTGCCCTGGCCGCTCGCCCTCAACCACCTGCTCTGGGACGCCTGGCTGCACGAGCGGGACATCCTCGTCGCCCTCGGCCGCGATGCTCCCGCCGACCCGGTGGAGACGGGGCTGGTGGCCGCCTACCAGCTGGTGCCGCTGGGCGGGATCATGCTGCGGGCGGGGATGCCCGGCCTCGTCGACCTCCGGCTCGAGGGGACGGGCGGCGGCGCCCACCGGCTGCGGGCCGGTGACGAGATCGCCATCGACCACCCGGACCAGCCGCCCGGAGAGGAGGGCTGCCTCCGCGGCGACGCCGTCGCCGTGATCGAGGCGATCAGCGGCCGCGACGATCTCGCGGCCGCCGCCACCGGCCCCGAGCCGATGCGTCAGCGCGCCCGCCTGCTCGCCGGGAGGCTCTCCGGGGCGTGAACCACGGTTCACGCGCGGCAGGCCGCGGCGGGGTTGCGTGAAGTACGCTCTGGAGGCGCGCGCATCGCAATCGGGCGGTCACACCGCCGGCGCACCGAGCGAGGGATGGCATGGACTTCCACGAGAGCGACGAGCAGCTGATGCTGCGCCAGGCGGCGGCGGGGATCGCCCGCGGCTTCGGTCACGAGTGGTTCGTGCGCACGGCGCGCGCCGGGGAGCGGTGCGACGAGCTCTGGCAGGCGCTCGCGAAGCAGGGGTTCATCGGCGTCAACACTCCCGAGGCCTACGGCGGCGGCGGGATGGGGATCTCCGAGCTCTCGATCGTCTGCGAGGAGATGGCGGCGGCCGGCTGCCCGCTGCTGCTGATGCTGGTGTCGCCGGCAATCTGCGCCTCGATCATCGCCAAGCACGGGAGCGAGGAGCAGCGCGAGCGCTGGCTGCCGCCGATGTCGAGCGGGGCGATCAAGATGGCCTTCGCCATCACCGAGCCCGACGCCGGCTCCAACTCCCACCGGATCTCGACCACCGCCACCCGCGACGGCGACGGCTGGGTGCTGCGCGGCACCAAGTACTACATCAGCGGCGTCGACGAGTCCGCGGCCATCCTGGTGGTGGCGCGCACCGGCGGCGACCCGGCGTCCGGCCGCGGCGAGCTCTCGCTGTTCATCGTCGACGTCGAGTCGGCGGGGCTGGAGCGCAGCATCATCCCGGTCGAGATCGTCGCCCCGGAGAAGCAGTTCACCCTCTTCTTCGACGGCGTCCGGGTCGGCGCCGACCGGCTGATCGGCACCGAGGGCAACGGCCTGCGGCAGGTCTTCGTCGGCCTCAACCCGGAGCGGATCATGACCGCGGCGATCAGCAACGGGATCGGCCGCTATGCCCTCGCCAAGGCGGCCGCCTACGCCAACCAGCGCAACGTCTGGGGGGTGCCGGTGGGCGCCTACCAGGGCCTCGCCCATCCCCTCGCGAAGGCGAAGGTCGAGGTCGAGCTGGCCCGGCTGATGACCCAGAAGGCGGCCTGGCTCTACGACCAGGGCCTGGAGGCGGGCGAGTCCGCGAACATGGCGAAGTACGCCGCCGGCGAGGCCGCCATCGCCGCCCTCGACCAGGCGATCCAGATCCACGGCGGCAACGGCATCGCCTCCGAGTTCGGCCTCGCCGACATGTGGGGCCTCGCCCGCCTGCTGCGGATCGCCCCGGTGAGCCGTGAGATGGTCCTCAACTACGTCTCCCAGCACAGCCTCGGCCTGCCCAAGAGCTACTGAGCCCGGAGCCGGGTCACGCGCCGGTCATGGGAAGGTGGTCTCATAGGGGGGTGATCAGGAGGTCCCGATGAGCACAGACGTCCAGAAGACCGAGCAGCAGTGGCGCGAGGAGCTCTCGCCCGCCGAATACGACGTGCTCCGGCGCAAGGGCACCGAGAGGCCGTTCACCGGCGAGTACGTGAACTGCCACGACGACGGCATCTACCGGTGCCGGGCCTGCGGCGCCGAGCTCTTCAGCTCCGGGGCGAAGTTCAACTCCGGGACGGGCTGGCCGAGCTTCACCGAGCCCGCCATCGCCGAGGCGGTGGAGCTCCACACCGACCGCAGTCACGGGATGGAGCGCACCGAGGTCACCTGCCGGCGCTGCGGCTCGCACCTCGGCCACGTCTTCGAGGACGGCCCCGCCCCGACCGGGCAGCGCTTCTGCATCAACTCCGTCTGCCTCCGCCTCGACCCCGAGAAGGGCTGACTCGCGGGGTCATAGCAGGTTGGCGGGGGGCTGTCACCACCCGGCCGGGGGTCGGCACGGGTGGCCGGGATCACCCGGATTGGGGATTTGTCCGGGGCTGGCGGGCGGAGCGCTCCCCACGGGCCCCCGTCCCATCACAATGTGCCGATGCTCATCGGACGCGCCGGCGTGCCGGCGGAGGGACGTTCGCGGGGGCTGAGTGACGGCACCGCCGACATCGAGCGGGCGGTCAGCGATCTCAGCCTGCGCCTGCCGTCCCGGCTCGCCGGTCTCGCCCGCCTCGCCTGCAACTACCGCTGG
The DNA here is from genome assembly GCA_036495095.1 of Candidatus Dormiibacterota bacterium. NCBI lineage: Bacteria > Bacillati > Candidatus Dormiibacterota > Candidatus Dormiibacterota bacterium. The sequence continues at coordinate 39,292 of DASXNK010000024.1, forward strand.
TCGTGGACCCCCGGGGGCGCCGACCTCTTCGCGCAGCTCGACCAGCGCCGCTGGGACGCCTGCGGCGAGAACCCCGTGCGCATGCTCCAGGAGGTGTCGCCCTCGGTTCTCGAGCACGCCGCCCACGACGACGGCTACGTCGCCCGGGTGGCGGCGGCGACCCGCGACCTCCACGGCTACGTCTCGGCGCCGCCGCGTCCCGGCCCGCTCACCCCCGAGCACCCGGTCGCCTTCTTCTGCTCGGAGTACGGCGTGCACCGGTCGCTGCCGATCTACTCGGGCGGCCTGGGGGTGCTCGCCGGCGACATCCTCAAGGAGGCGAGCGACCAGGCGGTGCCGCTGGTGGCGGTCGGCCTGCTCTACCGCCAGGGCTATTGCCGGCAGCGCATCGACCGGAGCGGCTGGCAGCAGGAGTACTGGGTCGACACCGACCCCGACCGGCTTCCCGGGGCGCTGGTCACCCGCGCCAACCGCCCGCTCACGGTGGCCGTCACCCTCGCCGGCCGCGACGTGGTGGCGCAGATCTGGCGCGTCGACATCGGCCGGGTGCCCCTCTACCTGCTCGACACCGACATCCCCGAGAACCATCCCGTCGACCGCTGGATCGCCAACCGGCTCTACGTCGGCGAGCACCGGATGCGGCTCTCCCAGTACGTGATGCTCGGGATCGGCGGGCTGCGGGCGCTGCGGGCGATGGGGATCGAGCCGGGCATGCTCCACCTCAACGAGGGCCATCCCGCCTTCGCCCCGCTGGAGATGGCCCGCGGCGCGGTCGAGGGCGGCGCATCGCTCGACGACGCCCTCGCGATGGCGAAAGGGCGCACGATCTTCACCACCCACACCCCGGTGCCGGCGGGCAACGAGGCCTACGGTCCCGGCGAGATCCTCGAGGTGCTCGGCAACTTCCACGAGCGGCTGGGCACCGACGTCACCGGCCTGCTCGAGCTCGGCAGGGTGCGTCGCGGCGACCTCAGCGAGCCCTTCGGCATCACCCCGCTGGCGCTCCGGCTCAGCGCCGCCGCCAACGGGGTGAGCCAGCGCCACGGCCAGGTCGCCCGCGACATGTGGGCGGAGCTCGACATCCCCATCGGCCACGTCACCAACGGGGTGCACGTCCCCACCTGGATGGCGGGGCCGATGCGCGAGCTGCTCGACCGCCACCTCGGCAAGGGCTGGCAGTCGCGCGCCGCCGACCCGCGCACCTGGCAGCCGGTGGCGAAGATCCCCGACGGCGAGATCTGGGAGGTGCGCCAGCAGCTGCGCGCCGGCCTCATCGAGGCGGTGCGGCTGCGGGTCGTCGCCGACCGGCTGTCGCGCGGCGAGCCGGCCCACCTCGCCGACCGCGCCGCCCAGGTCTTCGACCCCGACCTGCTGACCGTGGGGCTGGCCCGCCGCCTGGCCACCTACAAGCGCACCGCGCTGGTCGTCCGCGACCGCGGGCGGCTGCTCCACCTGCTGGCCAGCGACCGGCCCATCCAGCTGCTGGTCGCGGGCAAGGCGCACCCGTCCGACGACGGCGGCAAGCGCGTCGGCCAGGAGATCATGGAGACCCAGGCGGGCCCGGACAGCACCGGGCGCCTCGTCTTCCTCGCCGACTACGACATGGGCCTGGCCGCCCACCTCGTCGCCGGCGCCGACATCTGGCTCAACGTCCCCCGTCCCCCGCTCGAGGCGAGCGGCACCAGCGGGATGAAGGCCGCGATGAACGGCGGCCTCAACCTCTCGGTGCTCGACGGCTGGTGGGAGGAGGGGTGCAACGACGAGAACGGCTGGGGCATCGGCAGCCGCGGTGGCGACGACTACGCGCAGGACGAGCGCGACGCCGACGCCCTCTACGGCCTGCTCGAGAACGAGGTGGTGCCGCTCTTCTACGACCGCGACGAGCAGGGCGTGCCCACCGGGATGGTGCGGCGCATCAAGGCCTCGCTGATGACCGTCGGGCCTCAGTTCAGCGCCACCCGGATGGTCCACGACTACCTGGAGCGCTACGCCGAGGTCCTCGGCAGGAAGGGCTGACCGGCCGCCCCGGATCACGGATCACCGGCGGACCTGTCGCGGGACGGTGACCGCGCGGAATCGCCGTCAGCGGACCGTGACAATGGCGGCACACGGTCACCCCGACCCGTGACCACCATGAGGAGCGACCCGCGTTGTTCGACGGCTTCCTTCGGCTCACCCCGTGCCCGGTCTGCAGCGGGCTCGACCTCCCCGCCGAGCTCATCGGCGGCGCCGCGGCACCGCGCTGCCCCGCCTGCGGTGAGGAGTTCGTCGAGCGTCCCGTCGCCGGCCGCGTGGTGGTGAGCGTGGGCCGCGCCGGCCAGCGCCGCTCGGTCCGCGAGCTGTCCGGCCGCCGGTAGACGGCTAGCCGGCGTCCGCCCCGGCCTCGACCGCGGTTGCGGCAGCGGCGGTGCTCCGCGGTGCGGTGAGCCGCGACCAGATCAGGTCGCCGGCGGGCACCCCGGTCAGCTCCATCTCGGTCTCGACGGTGGTGTGCACGTCGATCTCGGCGTCCGGCGCGGCGGCGAGGCCGAAGAGCACCTCGGGGTCGTCGAGCTCGGGTAGCCTGCCGCTGTAGGCGCCGAGCACCACGCCGTCGCGCAGCAGCACGACGCCGACGTCGCCGGCGCCGATGATCCGCACCGCCCCGCTGGCGCGCTCGCGGCCGAGATGGGCGAGCAGCCCGGAGAAGTCGACGAAGGTGGCGGGCAGGCCGCGGAAGCGCTCCGGGAGGTTGATCATCCGGGCGATCGCCACGGCGATCTCGGGCCGGTAGGTCGACACCGTGATGTCGTGGATGTCCTGCGACGCCGGGGTGGGCATGCTCAGCGTGTCCAGCCGGTGGGTGCCCGTCTCGTCGACCGCCACCAGTGCCACAATCGCGCCCTGGTGAAGAATCGCAACCTGGACCCGCTCGCCCCCGGCCTCGATGAGAGCGCCGGTGTGCCGCCGCTCGGCGAGGTGGCTGAGCAGGCGCGGACCGTCGACGAAGGACGAGGTGAGCTGTCCGAGGGCGGACACGCCGGCGGGCAGGGGACAGGGGCCGACCGGGCCCGCGGGGGGGAGCGCAGAGCGCTCGACGGACGCCGACCACACCACGGAGTTGACCGTGGAGGGGTCGGAGGTACGCACGATCATGGTCTCCTCCGCATCGCCTTCCCCTTCGCAGCCCTCCCCGCCCGAGAGTGCCTGAAGGAGGGCAAATGTATCACGTGAACGAGTTCGCCGGGAAAGAGTGGATGGTGATCTGCTCCTCGCAGGCGCCGCCCTACGACGTCACCGGGATGTACCTGCTCTGGTCCGACGACCGCGACCGGCTGCTGGAGATCGCGCGCACCGAGATCGGCTCCGGAGTGTTCCACGAAGCCCGGCTCAGCGTGCTGCCGGGGAAGAAACCGGCCGAGCACGTGCTCTGCCTCTTCGCCCCCGACGGCTCGAGGAAGGTGGAGCTCTCCCACCGCGTGCGCGACAGCGGTGGCGGCATCACCTACCTGTACTGGCGGGACGGCACCACCCTCCCGGTGCGCCGCGAGCTCAACGTCAGCGGCCTCATCGGCGACGGCGCCGCCGAGGACGCCGGCACCTCCTGAATCTGCCGAACCCGGCAGGAAGACGCATCGGGGAGCGAGGCATGACGGTGATGGGAGAGGGGCGGGTCGCCCTGGTGACGGGCGGCTCCGGCGGCGTCGGCGCGGCGATCTGCGAGAGCCTGGCGGAGGCGGGCTGCCGGGTGGCGGTCGCCGACATCGACGAGGCGGGAGCGGAGCGGGTCGCCGCCCGTGTGGGCGGCCTCGGGGTGCGCCTCGACGTCACCAGCCCGGAGGCGGTGGCGGCCGCGGTCGGCCGGGTGCGCGCCGAGCTCGGCACCATCGGCGTGTGCGTGAACTGCGCCGGCTGGGACGAGCTCAAGCCCTTCCTCGACACCGACGAGGAGTTCATGCGGCGGATCATCGACATCAACCTGATGGGGCCGATGCGGGTGGTGCGGGCGTGCCTGCCCGGGATGATCGAGATGGCCCGGGGCCGGGTGATCGCCATCGCCTCCGACGCCGGACGGGTGGGCTCGTCGATGGAGGCGGTCTACTCCGGGGCCAAGGGCGGGGTGATCGCCTTCACCAAGACGATCGCCCGGGAGATGGCGCGGCACGGCATCACCGCCAACACCATCTGCCCCGGGCCCACCGACACCCCACTGCTCACCGGCATGCTCGGCGAGGGCACGGCGTCCGCCAGGGTGCTCGACGCGATGGTCAAATCGGTGCCGATGCGCCGCCTCGGCAGGCCCGAGGACATCGCCCCCGCGGTGGCGTTCCTGGCGTCGGACCACGCGGGATACATCACCGGCCAGACGTTGTCGGTCTCGGGTGGTCTGACGATGGCGTAGGCGCCGGGATGTTCCGGGTGTGCTGCGGTCACCACCACGCGCTGCGACGGGGGCAGGCCCCGGTCAACAGAAGCTGCGCTTGCACAGCCAGGCGGCGACGGCGTCGCGGGTGAACGGGGCGGAGCGCTCGAGGCTCAGGGCGTGGCCGGTGTCGAGGACGGTGAGGGCGGTGACGTCCTTGGTCCCGGTGTACATGCTCTTCTGCCGGTCCTGCGAGGGCGGCGGGAAGATCGCGTCGTCGGCGCCGATCGCCAGCAGCACGGGCACCTGGATCGATGCCACCCTCTGCTCGTCGGTGGCGATGGCGGCGGGGATGGAGCTGTCGTCGCCGCAGGGGTCGGCGTTGCGCAGGCGGGTCGCCTCGCCCTCGACCGCCGGGTCGGCGTCGTGGAACATCAGCGCCTTGAACTCGTCCTTGCTCTGGCCGAGCGGGGCGTAGCCGGGAGGGTTGCCGCCGCTGGCGCAGACCGCGCCGGTCTGGGCGAAGTCGGCGAGCACCTTGGGGGAGGCGCCGGTGTCGGCCCAGGCGAGGACGATCAGCGCGTCGACGTCGTGGAAGGAGTAGGCCTCGGCCTGGGCGATGGCCCCGCCCGCGGAGTGGCCGGTCAGTCCGACCCGCACGAAGCCGAGCCCGGCCGCGCCGTCCATCGCGTACGCGCCGGTGCGCAGCGCCTGGACGACCTGGTGGGCGATGTCGGCCTGCGCGCCCATGCAGCTCTGCATCCCCGGAGGATGGCTGCTCACCCCATAGCCGAGCCGGTCGATGATCAGCGAGGCGACTCCGTGCGAGGCCACCGCCTCCGACCAGTCGTACCCGGGGATGATCTCGAAGTCCCAGAAGAACTGGCCGTAGCCGAGCCCGTGGAGGTCGAGCACCACCGAGCGGCCCGGGTTCAGCGGGTCGAGCTGGTTGGCGGGGCCGACCAGCCGGCCGTGGATGGTGTAGGAGGCGCCGTCGCTCTGACAGGGCACCGCCGAGGTGTTGGAGTTCTTGACCTGGAAGCTGACCATGTGGCTGACCAGCGCGGCGGCGGCCGGGGCGGCGACGGTGCGCGGCGCCGGGCCCACCGCCAGCGCGGTCAGCGCCGCCAGCCCGGCGACGGCTGCGGCCGCGGCGCGACGGATACGTGGCATCCTCCTGGCCCTCCTCACGTCCCGCTGCGTGCGGTGCCGCGGCGCAGCCCGTCAACGATGCGCGCCCACCCGCCGGTACCCCCGCCGGGGAACGCGTAGAAGCTGACTCGGTCGACGATATCGCCATAGCGCGCCAGCAGGCGCTCCGGGATCTCGTCGGGGGCCCCCTGGACGGCGAAGGCGTCGAGCACCGAGCCGTCGATCAGCTCCGCCATCTCCGTCCAGCGTCCCTGCTTGGAGAGGCCGTTGAGCTCTGCCTGCAGGTCGCCCCAGCCGTGGACGTCCAGAGCGCCACGGTAGGCGGGGGTGGACCCGTAGAAGGAGATCTGGGCGCGCACCGCCGAGCGGAGCGCGTCGACGTCCGCCGGCTCCTCGCCGGTGACCACGAAGCAGGGCAGGGAGACCTCGAAGTCCTCGCGGCGGCGGCCGGCCCGGGCGAGCCCGCGCTCGACCGCGGGGAGGGTGACCTCGCGGAGGTAGCGCTCGTTGGTGAAGGCGTGGAGGATGACCCCGTCGGCCACCTCGGCGGCCACCTCGGTCATCGCCTCGCCGACCGCGGCGAGGAAGATGCGGGGGGTGCCGTGAGGGTTGGGCCCGGGGTTGAAGAACGGCGTCATCAGGGTGTGGGTGTAGAAGTCGCCGCGGAAGTCGAGCTTCGACCCGGTGTCCCACGCCTCCCAGATCGCCCGGATGGCGCTGATCATCTCGCGCATCCGCGGGGCCGGGTGCGACCAGGTCATGCTGAAGCGCTTCTCGATGTGGGGCCGGATCTGCGACCCCAGGCCGAGGATGAAGCGGCCCTTCGAGTACGCCTGCAGATCGTGGCCGGTGTGGGCCAGGGTCATCGGGTTGCGGGCGAACCCGACCGCGATCCCGGTGATCAGGTCGACCCGCCGGGTGTGCTCGGCGGCGACGGCGAGGGGGAGGAACGGGTCGTGCTGGGTCTCGATGCTCATCAGCCCGTCGAAGCCCGCCTCCTCGAGCGCCACCGCGCGCTCCGCCGCGCCGGTCAGGTCGCCGAGGTGGGTGTCGATCTTCACCCTGCTCACTCCTCCGTTCCTCGCTCGGGGAGTCGCGACCGGGATCCCCGGCGGACAGGATTGCACGTCGCCCTCCATCGCCGCCCGCGGCTGACCCGGCCCCCCGTTTCCGCCGACTCCGCCACCGAGAAAGGGGGAGCCCGGTTCCCCCGTTCGTGCGATTGTTCGGCAGCTATCGGGGATGCCAGACTTCCCACCGCTGGCCGGTCCGTCCCGTCGGGAGGGAGGGCGGAGGGCGCCACCACCAGGGGGAGGTCCGGCGATGGCGGCTGTGACGGAGGCCGGCGGTGGCGTCTGAGGGCGTCTACGAGGGGCCGCTGAACCCACCGCTGACCGACGAGCTCGGCCAGATCATCGTCCGCGGCCTCCGGCCCGGCCGGAAGGGGCTCGAGGCGCTCGGCGAGATGGTGCTGCTCGGGGGCGCGGTCTTCACGTCGCTCCGCACCGGGGTCGTCTGGGAGGAGTTCATCCACCAGTGCGACATCTTCTTCAAGCGGATGATCATCCCGGTCCTGCTCATCGGCCTGGGGTGGGGGACGATGGTCTCGCTGGAGGCGGGGAACCTGCTCCAGCTCGCCCAGGCCTCCTGGCGTCTGGGCGGGTTCGAGGCGATGTCCCACATCCGTGAGTTCGACGCCTTCGTCATGGGTGACATCGCCATGGGGGTGGCGGGCACCGCGATCGTCGCCGACATGGGCGCCCGCAAGGTGCGCGACGAGCTGGCGGCGATGAGCACCCTGGGCATCGACGTGGTCCGCGAGATGGTCACCCCGCGGGTGCTCTCGATGATCGTCATGACCAGCGCGATGCTCTTCCCGATGATGGTGAGCAGCCTCTTCACCGGCTGGCTCGCCGCCGTCTACCTGCGCGGCGCCAGCACCGGCGGCTACTGGCACGACTTCTTCAACCAGACCACCTCGGTGGACGTGCTCATCGGGGTGGTGAAGTGCGCCTGCTTCGGGATGTTCGGCGGGATCATCGCCTGCTACAAGGGGATGAGCGCCGCCGGCGGCGGCCGGGGCGTCGGCCGCGCCGTGAACGAGGCGGTGGTGATGTCGATCATCATGGCGATGAGCGTCAACTACCTGGTCACCTCGATCCTGATGGCGCTCAACAGCTCCGTGAACGTGCTCAAGTGAGCGGCGCCGCACAGCATGGCTGAGGTCGCGGTCGCCCCCGCGAGTGTGGGCCCGCTGAGCGTCGCCGCTCGCAAGACCACCGGCGCGGTGCGCGAGCTGGGCGAGATCTTCCTCTTCTTCGGCCGGGCGCTCTGGGGCATGCGCACCGTGCCCAAGCACCAGGAGGAGTTCTTCCGGTTCGCCGCCTACGTCGCCCTCTCCACCCTGCCGATCGTGGTCTGCATCGCCTACTTCATGGGCGCGGAGTGCGGGCTGGAGTCCTGGTACTCGCTGAAGATCATCGGCGTCCAGGACCTCGGCGGCGTCTTCAACGCCTTCTGCGACCTGCGCGAGTGCATCCCCATCTACTTCGGCTTCGCGGTGGGCGCCAAGGTGGGCTGCGGGCTCGCCGCCGAGCTGGGGACGATGCGCATCTCCCAGGAGATCGACGCCCTCGAGACCCTCGGGGTGAACACCATCCACTACCTGGTGAGCACCCGCATCCTCGCCTGCCTGATCGTGCTGCCGCTGCTCCACGTGGCCGCGCTGACCAGCGGCTTCATCGCCTCCTACGTGGTGCAGATCTTCCAGATCCACCAGCTGTCCCAGGGCATCTACCTGGACTACTTCTGGCGGTTCATGAACCCGCTCGACTTCGTGTACTCGCTGATCAAGGCGATGAGCTTCGCGCTGTGCACGATCATGACCGGGGTCTTCTACGGCTACAACGTGCGCGGGGGCTCGGCAGGGGTTGGCCGGGCCGCCGCCAAGACCACCGGCATCAGCATGATCTTCGTGATCATCGCGAACGCGGTCTTCACCCAGCTCTTCTGGGGCGTGAACCCGCGGGCGCCGATCCCGTGACCACACCGAGATAGGGAGCCCGCCGATGCAGGTCGTCGCCGACCACCTCCGCAAGCAGTTCGACCAGAACGTGGTGCTGAGCGACGTCTGCCTGGAGATCCCCGAGGGCGAGGTCACCATCATCATGGGTCCCTCGGGAACCGGGAAGAGCGTCTTCCTCTCCCACATCATCGGGCTGCTCATGCCCGACGGCGGCAGCCTGATGGTCGACGGTCGTCCCGTGGCCGATCGCAACCAGCGAGAGCTGAACGAGATGCGCAAGCGCATGGGCATGCTCTTCCAGGACGGCGCGCTGTTCAGCTCCATCAACGTCTTCGACAACATCGCGCTGCCGCTGCGCAAGCACACCGACCTCAGCGAGACCAAGATCCGCGAGATCGTGCGCGCCCGGCTCAAGGACGTCGGCCTCTCCGGAACCGAGAGCAGGATGCCCAACCAGCTCAGCGGCGGCATGCGCAAGCGCGCCGGCCTCGCCCGGGCCCTGGTCATGGACCCGGAGCTGCTGCTCTTCGACGAGCCCGACTCCGGCCTCGACCCGGTGCGCACCCGGCTGCTCTGCGACCTCATCGAGGACACCTGGAAGGCCAAGGGCGGCACCTACGTGATCGTCTCCCACGACGTCACCGAGGTGGCCAAGACCGGCCACCGGATCGCCATCCTGTGGCAGGGCGAGGTGCGCCAGTTCGGCCCCCGCGACGAGGTCTACAAGTCCCAGGACCCCTTCGTCCACCAGTTCATGCACGGGACCGCCGACGGCCCGCTCACGATGGACTGAGGAGGGGAGGAGATGCGACCTCGTCAGATCGGCATCGCGCTCGTCGGCGGCGTGCTCGGGCTGTCGCTCGCGCTCACCGGGTTCGTGGTCGCGAAGAACGGGCTCACCGGCACCTGGGACTACCACGTCAAGGTGCGGGTCACCGACGCCGACGGGCTGATCCAGGGCAACCGCGTGGCTGTCGCCGGGGTGCCCGCCGGGCGCATCCTCGACCTCCAGATCGGCGACCACTCGGCGATCCTCACCCTGGGCATCACCGGCGACGTCCGCCCGCTGCGCAGCGACACCACCACCAGCATCCGTCCCAAGGGGCTGGCCGGCGAGCGCTTCATCGAGCTGGTGCCGGGACAGCACGGCGCCCCGGTCGCCGACTACGGCATGCTCGCCAGCACCACCGCCAACCCGGTCGAGGTGGAGGACGTCCTCAACGCCTTCGACGCCCCCACCCGCGCCGGCCTGCAGAGCTTCCTCACCGACCTCGGCGCCGGCATGGCGGGCAACGGCGCGACCGCCAACCACGATCTCGCCGAGCTGCTCAGCCTCGTCGACCAGGCCCAGGGGCTGGCCACCACCCTGCAGTCGCGGGACGACAGCATCGGACCGCTGCTCAGCAACCTCGACACGGTGGTGTCGACCCTCGCCACCCTCCAGAGCAGCGGGGTCATCGACCAGTTCACCGGCAACGCCGCGACCGTGACCGCCGCGGTGGCCGCCCGCGACGCCCAGCTCCGCGACATGCTGTCGAGGCTGGGCACCGTGCTCGGCGAGCTGAACAGCGCCTTCAGCGGCCACGAGGGACAGTTCCGCGACGTGCTCGCCCGCCTCCCCGCGCTGGAGGCGAAGCTGCAGGGCCTGCTCCGGGCCACCGATCCCACGCTCACCACCATCGAGTCCAGCCTGCCGGACATCCAGCGGGTGCTCATCCAGCTCGCCGACGGGGTGTGGGCCCCCTTCTCCGACGCCAACCGGCTGATGGTGTCGGCGACCGCCGCGATGCAGGACCTGAGCCTGCCTCCGGGCACTCCGGCGCCGCCGGGCACGGCCACCAGGACGCAGGTGATGCAGTTCCTCACCGGGGGGCGCTGACGATGCGACCCGACCTCAAGCACGTCCTCCAGTTCGGCGGCTTCACCGCCGGGCTCACCGGCCTGGCGATGTTCCTCGCCTCGAACATGAACAGCAGCGGGCTGCCGTGGTCGCCCCGCTACCTGGTCAAGGCGGAGTTCAGCAACGCCGACCTGCTGCTGAAGGACCAGGACGTGCGCATCAGCGGCGTCCAGGCGGGCAAGGTCACCGAGGTCGACCCCGCCGACGGCGGCCACGTCGTCGTCACCATGGTGATCGACAAGAGGTACGCGCCGATCCACGCCGACGGGAGCGCCCGGGTGCGCCCGTTCACGCTGATCGGCGACAAGTACGTGGACATCGACCCGGGCAGCGCCGCCGCACCCGGGCTGCCCGACGGGGCGACCATCCCGATCGGCCACACCACCGTCCCGGTCGAGCTCGAGCAGGTGCTCCGCATCCTCGACACCGACACCCGGACGAAGATGAACCAGCTGCTCACCCAGGGCGGCGCGGCGCTCGCGGGCCGGGGCGAGACCCTCAACCAGCTGCTCCAGCGGCTGCCGCAGCTGGAGCGATCGCTGACCGCCACCCTGCTGGTCACCGACGCCAAGGTGCAGACCATCGACCACCTGCTGAGCGGCGCCGACAGCCTGCTCACCAGCCTGGCCCAGCGCCAGGCGCGGATCGAGAGCGCGGTGAACTCCTCCGACCAGCTGCTGGCGGCGCTCGCCGGCGACCGCGACGTCATCACCCAGACGATCACCACCGCCGACCAGAGCCTGGCGACGCTGGCGCGGGCGATCGCCGGCGAGGGCGCCGACGGCCGCGCCCTGGTGGCCAACGCCCCGGCGCTGCTCGACGAGATGCGCGGCTTCCTGCACACCGCCGACACCGACACCGTGGGGGTGAGCCCGCAGGCCGCCCAGCTCCGCGGTCTGCTGGCGCAGCTGCGCAGCTCGTTCAGCGCCCGCGACTCGCTCGGCTACTACGTCCGGGCCTTCGGCCGTGACGACTGCGCGACCACGGTCGCGGGAGGCCTGCCCCCGTGCAGCTTCCCGCGCGGGCACTGAGGAGGCCGGCGATGGCACCGTCTCAGGAGCCCCGCAACAGCCAGACCTGGTTCGACGAGCGGATCCACCTCACCCTCGCCGGCAAGACCGCGCTGATCGCGTGCTTCGTCGCCACCTGCTTCGCCGGCATCCTCGGGACCATCCACCTGATCGGCGCCCCGCTGCCGCTCACCTCCCAGTACCACGTCTCCGCGATCTTCGCCGACGCCGAGGGGGTGATCCCCGACAGCACCGTGACCATCGGCGGTGCCACCGCGGGCCGGGTCGAGGAGGTGAGCCTGACCCCGCAGGGGGCGAGGGTCACGATGCGGCTGCTCGACCGCTGGCAGAGCACCGTCCACCGCGACGCCACCGCGTCGATCCGCATCAAGAGCCTGCTCGGCGAGCACTTCGTGAACATCGATCCCGGGACCCCGGGGCAGCCCCTGCTCGCCTCGGACAGCACCCTCGCCCAGCGCGGCACCATGAGCGTGGAGCTCAACGACGTGCTCGGGATGCTCGACCAGCCCACCCGGGCGAGCATGGGCGCGCTGCTCGGCTCGCTGGGAACGGCGACGAACGGGCGCGGGGGCGACGTCAACACCGCCATCCGCGACCTGCGCACCCTGGTCACCGACATGCAGCCGCTGACCGGCGCCGTCGCCCATCGCTCCGATGACGTTCGCCACCTCATCGCATCGGCGGACGCGGTCACCCGCGACCTCGCCGCGCAGCAGGGCGACCTCGGCGGCCTGGTCACCAACGCAAGCGCCGCGTTCGGCACCCTCGACCGCGACAGGGGCTCGCTCCGTACCCTGATCGACAGCGGCGACACCCTCGCGAAGGAGTTCAGCAGCGTGCTCGACCCCCGCACCCAGGCGGGACTGCGCGACACCCTGCAGGGCGCCGGCCCGGCGCTCGGCCAGACCGCGGCGCTGGGCTCGACGCTCGCGCCCACGGTGGAGAAGCTGCGGCCCGGGCTGCCGAGCTACGTGGCCCTGCTCCCCGAGCTGCGCAGCACCTGGAGCGCGGTCGACGGCAACAACCACTACGTTCGCGTGCTCGTGCTCACCGGCTCGGATGCGATGAGCCAGCAGCAGAACGGCGATCGCCGTCCGGAGGCGGTGGTGACGCCGCCCGGCGGCCAGCCGGCCGCGCCCGGCTTCCCGCCCCGGCCCTCGGGGGCGCCGGCCGGCTCCGCCGTGGATCTCCTGCTCAGCGACTCTCCGCTGTGGGCGCTGCTCTTCGGAGGGATGTGAGGGTGCGCACCCTGCTCCGCTCCTCCTGGGGACAGGTCGTCCTGGTGCTCGGCGGCTTCGCGCTGCTGCTGGTGGCGGTGGGCGCGGTGATCGAGCTGATCTCGGTGCACGACCAGGGCGGCTACCGGGTCACCGCCACCATCGGCGACGTCAACGGCCTCTTCGACCACCAGACCGTGCGCCTGCACGGGGTCGAGGTGGGACAGGTCGACGACATCAGCCCCAACCCCAGCCGCGGCGTCGACGTCCGGCTGTCCCTCGACCCCACGTACGCGCCGCTGCACCAGGGGGCGCAGATCAGCGTGCGCTCGCTCGGGCTGTTCGCGGAGCAGTACGTGCGGATCGTCGACGGGCCCTCGTCGGCCGCACCGCTGCCCGACGGCGCGGGCGTGCCGATGTCGCAGACGGCGTCGGCGATCGGTCTCGACAGCGTCGTCGACACCCTCGACACCGCCACCCGCGCCGAGATCCGGACGCTCATCACCCAGGCGCAGACCGGGCTCGCCGGCGGCTCCGCGGCCGACCTCAACGCCGCCCTGCAGCAGCTGCACCTCGCCGTCGAGGCGCTCGACCCGGCGATGGCCAGCCTCTCCCAGCGCACCGCCGCGCTCGACACCATGATCTCCGACTACGACCAGCTCGCCACCAAGGCGGCGAGCGACCGCGCCGGCGTCGCCCGTGCGGTCGCCGACCTCAACCAGGGCCTGGCGACCTTCGACAGCCACGGCGGCCAGGTCGACCGGGCGCTGCAGCAGGCGGCGACCTCGATGACCACGGGCACGGCGATCGTGGGCCAGCGCATCCCCGAGCTGCGCGGCCTGTTCACCGAGCTGCCGGGCACGCTGCGCACGCTCGACTCGCTGCTCAGCGAGGTCAACCCGTTCCTCGCCAACCTCGAGCCGCTGGCGCCGCAGATCCGGCAGCTGCTGGTGGGGCTGCAGCGCACCGCGGCGGGCGCCGACCAGAACGGCAACTACATCCGGGTGCTGCCGCAGATGGGCGAGGCGAGCCTCGTCGAGAACATCCCCGGCGAGCAGTTCCCCGACCAGCCGTTCCCGCCGGGGACGGTGCCGTCGCCGCCGTCGCGCACCCCGGCGCCGCCGGGGGGCGACCCCAACGCCCGGCTGTGGGGGGAACTGTTCAAGTGATCACCGCACCCGCGCCGCGCGGCCCCCGGATCAGGACCCGGCTCTACCCGGTGCTGCTCACCCGCATCCCGCCGCTCTGGGCCGGCGTGGTCGGCGCCGTCATCATCGTGTTCGTCCTCTACCTCGTCTTCGCGGTGAGCCTGGCCCAGGGCAACCCCTACGCGCACCGCTACTCGGTGCACGCGCGCTTCGCCAACACGATCAACCTCGGCACCAACGACTTCGTGGAGATCCACGGGGTGCGGGTCGGCCGGGTGGGCGACCTCACCCCCGTCGACGGTCTCGCCGACGCGGTGCTGCGCATCGACGACTCCGGGATCCGGCTGCACGACGACGCCACCGCGACGGTGCGGCTGAAGAGCCTGGTGGGGGAGAGCTACGTCGAGGTGAACCCGGGCACCGCCTCGCGGCCGGAGCTCGCCGACGGGGCGCTGCTGCCGCCGGGGCGGACGGCCACGCCGGTCCAGCTCGACCAGGTGCTGAACACCCTCGACCCGGCGACGCGGTCGGCGCTGGCCGGCTTCCTCACCCAGCTCGGGAGCGGGGTGAGAGGACGCGCGGGCGACATCGCCGGCCTGATCCGGCAGTCGGAGCCGACCCTGGGCTCGACCGGGGCGAGCTTCCACGCGTTCGACTCGCCGCAGCTGGGCGAGCTGCTCGCCACCCTGCGCACCGACACCGGGGTGCTCGCGGACCGGTCGGCGGCCCTCGCCGGCATCTTCCGCAGCGGCAACGGCTTCCTCGGTGCGCTCGCGCCCGACACCGCCAACCTGCAGGCGGTGATCGGCGACGCCGCCGACACATTCGGCCGTCTCGACAGCGTGCTCCACGACCGCACCCAGGGGTTGGGCAGCACCCTCGCCGAGCTCGACGCGGTGACCCGCAACACCGATGCCCTCGTCGACCAGGCGCGTCCGATCGTCGACGCCCTGACCCCGCAGCTGCCCAGCTTCGCGACCTGGATGAAGGAGCTCGCCTCGGCCACCTCGCAGCCCGACGCCAACGGCTACTTCCTGCGCCTGCTGCCCCTGTTCGGGCCGGACTCGCCGAGCGGGATCGCCGGCGCCCAGGGGTCGCAGTCGCGCGCCGCCAGCCGCGGCGCCGCCGCGCCCGCGGCGCCGCCGGCGCCGCTGCCGGGGACGCCCCCGGTGCCGAGCAGCGTGCTCATGGGCATGCTCGACCTGGTCTACGGAGGCTGAGCA
This sequence comes from Candidatus Dormiibacterota bacterium, assembly GCA_036495095.1. Lineage (NCBI taxonomy): Bacteria > Bacillati > Candidatus Dormiibacterota > Candidatus Dormiibacterota bacterium. Next base: position 54,330 of record DASXNK010000024.1, read on the forward strand.
TGCAGACCGGCAGCCGCTCCTACCGCACCGCCGCCACCGTCGCCGGGGCGGTGTTCATCGTGATCGCCGGCATCTTCCTGGTGCAGGTGTTCATCGCCGCGCTGGGGATGCGGGTGGTGCCGCCGCTCCAGGCGCCGTACCGGCTGAGCGCGGACTTCCCCGACGCGGTCGGCGTGAGGGTCGGCCAGCAGGTGCTGGTCAACGGCGCGGTGGTGGGACAGGTCCAGGGCGTCGACGTCCAGGACGGCCATGCCCACGTGCGCATGGAGTTCGACAGCGGCCGAAGCCCGGTCCACCGGGGGGTGACCGCGACCATCACCCCGACCAGCTCGGTGGGCCACCCGGTGGTGGCGATCACCGACCCGGGGATCGGCCCGCTGCTGGCCAGCGACGGCAACGTGGGGCTCGCCAGCACCAGCTCGCCGGTCTACGTCGACGACATCGTCTCGGCGATGACCGCCGACCCCCGGGCCGGGTTCCAGACGATCATGCGCCAGCTCGGCGCCGGGGTCGACGGCCGCGGCCAGGACCTCCGCGCGGTGACCGCGGACACCCGAGCGTTCCTCGGCGGGCTGATCCCCATCAGCCAGCAGCTGAGCACCGACAGCGGCCGGATGGCCTCCATCCTCGACCACAGCCACGCGGTGATGGGCCAGCTCGCCGGCTCGCACCTCGACGCCCTGATCGGCGACGCGGGGCGGTTCGGCAGCGTGGTCAGCGCCCAGTCGGCGCACCTCGGCCCCACCCTCGACTCTGCGATCGCCGACCTCACCACCCTGAACCAGACCTTCGCCGGCAACGAGCCGAGCGCGCTGGCCTCGCTGAGCAAGCTGCCCCCGGCGCTCAGCCAGCTGAACCAGACCCTGACCGACTTCCGGCCCTTCTTCGAGAGCGGCCTGCTGCCCGCGCAGGCGGACATCGACCAGCTGATCGTCGAGCTCCGGGACGGGTTCGGCCGCAGCACCGCCAACGGCCTCGACTACTGGAAGGTGCAGTTCGGGCTCGGCGAGCGCAGCCTGCTCGGCGGGCCCACCGGTGCCGAGGCCCCCGGGGCCGGCTCGCCGCTGGCCGCGGGCGGCGGTGGTCGGTCGCGCCCGGACACGCTCTTCTCGGTGCTCTTCGGCGGCTAGCGGGGCCGACCGGCTGTGTACCCTGGGCCACCCATGACCCGGATCCGTGGCCGCGTGGTCGCCGCCCTCCTGTTCAGCGTGCTCCTCGTGGCCGGGGCGATCGCGCTGGCACGGCACCTGGACCTCGACGCCGGGCCGCGCACCCTGGCGCCGGCGTCGTCGGACTCGGCCGACGCCACCGCCGAGTACGCGCGGCAGTTCGGCGGCGACCCGGTGGTGATCCTGGTGCGGGGGCCGTGGGCGACCACCACCAACACCCAGAACATCGTCACCCTCACCGCCCTCGAGGGCGAGCTGCGGAAGCTGCCCGGGGTCAAGCTCATCCAGGGGCCGGGCGGCCTGGTGTACACGGCGGCGAACGCCGCGCTCGGCCCCGCCCTCCAGCAGCTGCGGATCGACGCCAGGGCGGCGGGCGACGCCGCCCGCGCCGCCGCGGTGAAGGCCGGGAAGACCGCCGCCGACGCCGACGCCGCCGCCCGCGCCGCCGAGGTGGACACGCTCCACCGGGAGACCGCGGCGCTGCTCGACCGCTACCCGGCGATCCGCGAGACCGGGATCCCCAGCCTGGAGAACCCGCGCTTCGTCCACGCGTTCCTCTTCCGCTCCGACGGCGCGGTGAAGCCGCTGTTCCGGCCGCTCCTCCCCCGCCAGGGGGCGACCCTGGTGGTGGTGCGGCTCGAGGACGGCGCCTCGATGAACACCGTCCGCGCGGTCCGCGAGCGGGTGACCGGGTTCCTCGCCAGGTACCCGCTGAGCGGCGTCACCACCACCGTCGCGGGCGCCCCGGTGGTGTCCGAGGGGCTGGTCTCGGCGACGGTCACCGACCTGCGCGTCATCCTCCCGGTCGCCGCGGTGGCGATGCTGGTCATCCTGCTGCTGCTGCTCCCGGGGCTGCTCGGCCTCGTCCCCCTGCCGGTTGCCGCGATCGGCATCGCCTACACCTTCGGCGCGCTGGTGCTGCTGCGCCGGCCCACCACCCTGGCGGCGATCGCGGCCATCCCCATCCTGCTGGGCCTGATCACCGACTACGTGGTCCAGGTGAGCGTCGGCGGTGCCGCCGCCGAGGGGGCGCGCACCCCGGCCGAGCTGCTCCGCCGGCTGCCCGCGCTGCTGCTCGCCGCCGCCGCGACCGTCGCCGGGTCGCTGATCCTGCTGGTCTCGCCGATCCCGGTGGTGGGCTCGCTCGGCACCGTCATGGCCATCGGCACGGTCTGCGGACTGCTCGCCCTGCTCCTCGCCGGGGTGCCCGGGCTGCTGCTCCGGCCCCACGCCGCGGCGGGTCAGACCCGGGCGCCGCTGCAGCGGCTCACCTCGCGGCTCGGCGGCTTCGGGCTCCGCCACCGCGGCGCGGTCCTGGCCGTCGCCGCCGTCGCCGGGGTCGCCGGGCTGGCGCTGACCCCGCTGCAGCGCACCACCACCGACCTGCGCGACTTCGTCTCCGCGGGCCTGCCCGCGCTCCACGACCTCGACACCCTGGAGCGCGCCACCGGCGCCGGCGGCGAGGTGGACGTGCTCGTCGACTCCTCCGACAACGTGGCCGCGCCGGCGGTGGTGAGCTGGATGCTGGCGGCGGAGCGGCGGCTGCAGGCGCTTCTCCCCAAGGACGCTCCCCAGCCGGTCTCGCTCGCCGACCTGCTGGTCACCGTCAACCGCGGCGCCCCGCCCGACGCCCAGACCACCAACCAGATCCTGCAGACGGTGCCCGCCTACCTGCTCCAGGGGCTGGTCACCCGCGACGCCACCCACGCGGCGATCAGCATCGGCATCCCGCTGGCGCCGCTCCACGAGCAGGAGGCCCTGATCCAGCGGATGCGCGGCGCCCTGCGGCCGCCGCCGGGGGTGACCGCGCGCCTGGCCGGCGCCGCGGTGCTCGCCGCCGACGGTGAGGCCGGGGTGGCGCGGACCGGCCTGCTCGTCGACCTGCTCGCCCTCGGCGCGGTGGCGGTGGTGCTGCTGCTCACCACCCTGAGCGCCCGCCGGATGCTGGTCGCGCTGATCCCGATGGTGCTGGCCACCGGATGGACCACCCTGGCGGTGGTGGCGCTGCGCATCCAGGTCACCCCGATCACCGCGGTGCTCGGCGCCCTGGTCGTCGCTCTCGCGACCGAGTTCTCGGTGATCTGGTCGACGCGGTTCCGCGAGGCGCGCCGCGACGGGCTCGGCGCCGAGGAGGCGGCGGCGCAGACCTCGGCGCGCACCGGGTCGGCGATCGCCGTCTCCGGGCTCACCCTCTGCGCCGGGTTCCTCGCCCTCGCCGCGGGCAGCTCGCCGCTGCTGCGCGGCTTCGGGCTGGTGGCCGGGTGCGGCGTGGTCGCCGCGGTGGCGGCGGTGCTGCTGCTCTGCCCGCCACTGTGCGTTCGGCTGATCCGGGCCGAGCCGGCGGCGCAGGCACACCCGCTCCCCCAGGCCCAGCCCCCGGCGTTCACCCCGGCGCCCGCCGCCGAGCACGATGGCTGAGGCTCCGGAGCCCGCCGCCGCCGAGCCGCCGGCCGCCGCACAGCTGCGCTGGGACCTGGTGCTCCACGGCACCGCCGCCTACGTGCCCGCGTGCGTGGTGCTCACCCTGCTCACCTCCGGCGGCCGGCAGATCCCCCGGGTGCTGCTCCACTTCCTCACCCTCCCCGAGCCGATCACCGTGGCGGTCGGCTACGGGCTCGGCTACCTGGTGGTGCAGTACCGGATCCGCAACCGCCGGCCCAGCTTCCTGCAGTCGCAGGTCTTCGCCGGCTGCGTGTTCGTGGGCATGTACCTCGGCTTCGCGGCCTGCAGCGTGGCCTTCTCGCGCGGTCCGCTCAGCCACGCCTCGGAGACCGCGGTCGCGGCCGTGCTGGTCCCGGTCAAGATCCTCGCCGGCGGCCTTGCCGGGGCGGTCATGTACCCGTTCCTGGCGCGAAGGCGGTTGACCAGCCGCTTCTACAGTCCCACCCCGATTCCGCCCAGGTACGTCGCGCCCGCGGCGGACCCGAAACCGCGCAGCACCCCGGCGCGGAACCGCTCGAAGGCACGCTCGAGGAGGAGGTGACCGGAATGGCCACGCTGACCACGGACATCCGCCGCGTCCAGGCCAACGGGATCGACTTCGCCTACCTGGAGGCGGGCCCGGCGGACGGGCCGCTCGCCCTCTGCCTGCACGGCTTCCCCGACCACGCCCCCACCTGGCGCCACCTCCTCCCGGAGCTCGCGGCGGCGGGGTGGCACGCGGTGGCACCGTGGATGCGCGGCTACCATCCCACCGGCCTCGCCCCCGACGGCCAGTACCAGCTGGCCACCCTCTGCCTGGATGCGCTGGCGCTGCTCGACGCGCTCGGCGGCGACGAGCGCGCGGTGATCATCGGGCACGACTGGGGTTCGCTCGCCGCCTGCGGCGCGGGCATGCTCGAGCCCGCGCGGATGGCCCGCCTGGTCTGCATGGCGGTTCCCCAGAACGCCCTGGCGTTCCAGAAGGTGATCTCCGACTGGGAGCAGATGAAGCGCTCCTGGTACATGTGGTTCTTCCAGCTGCCCGGCATCTACGAGATGGCGATCAGCGGCGACGACTGCGCCGCGGTCGAGAACATCTGGCGTGACTGGTCGCCGGGGCTGGCGATCGATCCCGAGGACATGAGCCAGATCCGGGCCACGCTGTCGCGGCCCGAGGTGTTCCAGGCGGCGATGGGGTACTACCGCAACACCGTCGACGCCACCACCCAGTCCGACGAGCTCAACCTCGCCCAGCTCACCGTCACCTCCGAGACCCTGGGGACCCCGGTGCTGTTCGTCGCCGGCGCGGACGACGGCCTCTTCGTCCCCGAGGCCTTCCGCGAGGGGGCGGAGTACTGCACCGCCGAGTGCCGGGTCGAGGTGCTCGACGGCTGCGGGCACTTCATGCACCAGGAGAGGCCCGCCGAGGTCAACCGGCTGATCCTCGGCTTCATCGGCGGGGCGGGTTAGCCCCGGGCCCGCCTCCGGGCGGTGCGCAGCTCGCCGGCGAGCAGCACCAGCGCGATGAGCGCGATCCCTCCGCCGGCGACCCAGCAGAACACGGTGGCGCCGTGGCCGGTCAGGCCGCCCATGGTCATGCCCAGGTCGCCGTCCCGGAAGCCGCCCATGGTCATCGCGGCGTGGCTGTCGTGGATCCCGCCCATGCTCATGTCGCCGCCCATCGCTCCCGGCGCGATGTACTGCCCCAGCGCAGTCCAGAGCCCCCCGAAGAGGATGAGCAGCAGCGGAACGACACGCCAGCGCATGCCGTCGATTGTAGTCGGGCGGGGCGGGCAGAACCGACTCCAAGCTCCACCCCCCACCCCCAACAACGGCGCCGAGATCGCGGGAGGACCGAAACCGGCTGCGCGCGGTACTGTCAGACGGCTGTGACCGCGCCACCAACCCCCAACGGCTCCGCCATGGAGACGGTGCGTCTGCTCGCGGGGATCCTGCGGCACCTGAACAGCGGGGAGACGGCGCCGGCGCGGGTGGTGGAGGAGGTGGTGCGGGTCGCCTCCGAGCACCTGGGGTTCTCCCGCACCGCGCTCTTTGCGGTCGACCGCGACGGATTCATCCGCGGGCTCTGCGGCTACGGCGTGTCCAGTGACCAGATCCGCGCCGTCGCCGAGGCGATCCCGGACATCCCGGTGATCGAGCAGGCGGTGGTCTGCGGGCACACCGTCCACTCCGAGGACGTGCCCGCCGAGGGCTCGGTTCCCGAGCACCTCATCGAGACCTTCGAGCTGGCCTCGCTGACGGTGGCGCCGCTCTACTCGGAGCAGCGGCTGGTGGGCATCCTCTGCGCCGACCGCGGGGCCTCGGTCCACTACCCGCTCGGCGAGGACGAGCGGGTGATCGTCGACGCCTTCGCCAGCCAGGTGGCGCTGGCGCTGCGCATCGCCCAGCTGGTCGCGGAGGACACCGACGCGGCCCGGCAGAGCGAGCGCCTGCGCATCGCCGGCCGGCTGCACGACAGCGTCGCCCAGCTCTTCTACGTGATCGGCGCCGAGTGCGCGCGCGCCCGGGTGGGAGCGCCGCCGGAGCTGTCGCCGGTGATCTCACGCATCGAGCAGCTCGCCGCGCGAGGTGGCCGCGAGGTGCGCGGCGCCATCGACTCGATGGAGGGACTGGTGGCGGCCGACGGCGAGCCCCACCGGCTCGGCGAGCTGCTCGGCGGCCTGCGCGAGCTCTACCAGTGCGAGATCACCCTGGTCGGCGACTGGTCGCGGCTCGCCGTCGGCCAGGCGGTGTGGGACGTGGTGCTCGGCGCGGTGCGCGAGGGGGTGGCCAATGCGGTGCGGCACGGCTCGGCACGGCACGTCGTGCTCTGGCTGCAGGCCTCGCAGGACCGCCTGGTGGTCGAGGTGCGCGACGACGGCCAGGCGCGGCCGGTCGAGCCGCGCCCGGCTGGCGGCGGGTTCGGCCTGGCCGCGCTCCGTCGCCGCCTCGAGCCCCTCGACGGCGAGCTGCTCCTCGCCGAGAACGACGATGGCGGCCACACCCTGCGGATCGGGCTGCGGGGGACGCCCGCGGAGGCGGCGAAAGCGTGACCGTGCGGATGGCGCCCCCCGGCGGCGTGATGGTCGTCGACGACCACGCCCTGGTGCGTGCCGGGGTGCGCAGCTTCCTGGAGGCGGACGGCCGCTTCCGGGTGGCGGCAGAGGCGGGGAGCGTCGCCGAGGTGCGTGCCCGGCTCGAGACCCTCCCCGAGTCGGTCTCCTTCCTGGTGGTCGACATCGAGCTGCGCGACGGCTCGGGGATCGACGTCATCCGCGAGGCGCGGCTGCGCCAGCCGCCGCTCGAGGTGGTGGTGCTCACCGCCTTCCCCGACGCCCGCACCCTGCACCGCGCCCTCGCCACCGGCGCGCGCGGCTTCGTGCTGAAGGAGGCGGGGGGCGACGCCCTGGTCACCGCGCTGGCCTGCGCCCGCGACGGCCAGCTGTACCTCGACCCGCGGCTCGGCGGCGCCATCGCCACCGTGCTCACCATCCCGGACGACATCGCCCGCCAGGCGAGTGACCAGCGGCTGCTGTCGCTGCTCGCCGAGGGCCTCACGGACAAGGACATCGCCCGCATCCTGGGCAGGACCCCGTCGGGGGTCAGCCGCGACATCGCCGCGCTGCTCCACCGCATGGGTGTGAGCAGCCGCGCGGCGGCGGTGAGCCAGGCGGTGCGCACCGGGATCGTCGTGTGAATCGGGTACCGTACTGGCCGGTCAGGCCGCGGCGCCGGGGGCGGCGAGGCGGCCGCGACGGGGAGGACGACTGATGCAGAGCACGATGCCGGGGCGCCCGCTGACCGTCGGCTCGCTGCTGGAGTACGGGCTCGCGGTCTACGCGGACAGCGAGGTGGTCACCTTCGACGGAGACCGCACCCGCCGCGCCACCTATCGCGAGGTGGGCGCCGGCGCCGCCCGTCTCGCCAACGCGCTGCGGCGCCTCGGTGTCGTCGAGGGTGACCGTGTCGGCACCCTGTGCTGGAACACCCAGGAACATTTCGAGGCGTACCTCGGGGTGCCCTCGATGGGCGCGGTCCTGCACACCCTCAATCTGCGGCTGTTCCCCGAGCAGCTCGCCTACATCATCGACCACGCCGAGGACCGGGTGATCCTCGTCGACGACTCCCTGGTGCCGGTGCTGGCGCGCGTCCTGAAGGACCTGACCACCGTCGAGACGGTCATCGTCATCGGCGACGGCGACGCCTCCGCGCTCGGCGACGTGCTGCGCCACTCGGAGCTGGTCGCGGCCGAGCCGGACACGTTCGCCTGGCCGGAGATGGACGAGCGCAGCGCGGCGGCGATGTGCTACACGAGCGGCACCACCGGCAATCCCAAGGGTGTCGTCTACAGCCACCGCTCGACCTACCTGCACTCGATGGCGTCGGCGATGGGCAACTGCTTCGCGATGAGCCAGTACGACCGGGTGCTGCCCATCGTCCCGATGTTCCACGCCAACTGCTGGGGCCTTCCCTACACCTCGTGGATGGCGGGCGCCGACCTCATCCTGCCGGGCCGCTTCCTCCAGGCCGAGCCGATGGTCCGGCTGATGGAGGCGGAGCGGCCGACCATCGCGGGCGCGGTGCCGACCATCCTCAACGACATCCTCCGGTACCTCGAGACCCACCCCGCCGACCTGTCGTCGCTGCGGGTGGTGCTCAGCGGCGGGTCGGCGGTGCCGCTGACGCTGCAGCAGAAGTACCAGGAGCGGCACGGCATCACCATCATGCAGGCGTGGGGGATGACCGAGACCAGCCCGCTCGCCGCCGTCTCCCGCCCCCCCAAGAACGGCGCACCCGAGGACGCGTGGCGCTACCGCGGAAAGTCGGGCCGGCTCTCCGCCGGGGTCGAGGTGCGCCATGTCGCCGACGACGGCACCGTGCTGCCCTGGGACGGCGAGTCGGTGGGGGAGATCGAGGTGCGGGGCAACTGGATCACCGGCGCCTACCACCGCGATCCAGCGCCCGACCGTTTCGACGGCGGCTGGCTGCGCACCGGCGACGTCGGCACCATCGACGAGCGCGGCTTCATCCAGCTGACTGATCGTGCCAAGGATGTCATCAAGTCGGGCGGCGAGTGGATCTCCTCGATGGACCTCGAGGCCGCGATCATGGCCCACCCGGCGGTGGTCGAGGCGGCGGTGATCGCGGTGAAGGACGACCGCTGGGACGAGCGCCCGCTCGCCTGCGTGGTCGTCGAACCCGACCGCGCCGTGACCGTCGAGGAGCTGCGCTGCTTCCTCGAGGGCAGGGTGGCGCGATGGTGGGTGCCGGAGCGCTGGGCCTTCGTGAGCGAGGTCCCGAAGACCAGCGTCGGCAAGTTCGACAAGAAGGTGCTGCGCGCACGGCTGGGCGAGGGTGCACTCGACATCCTCGGGACAGAGGCCGTGGGTCGCTGATGGCCGGGGGACGTGGAGGTCGCGATCGATGAAGATGGAAGCCGCGGTCCTGTGGGGGCTGAACCAGCCGTGGAGCGTCGAGGAGGTCGAGCTCGACGGGCCCTCCGAGGGTGAGGTGCTGGTCCGGCTCGCCAGCTCCGGGCTGTGTCACTCCGACGAGCACCTGGTCACCGGCGACATCCCGATCCCCTTCCCCGTGGTCGGAGGTCACGAGGGCGCCGGGGTGGTCGAGGAGGTCGGCCCCAACGTCCGCGAGGTCGCTCGCGGAGACCACGTCGTGCTCTCCTTCCTGCCCGCCTGCGGTCGCTGCACCTGGTGCGCGAGCGGCCACAGCAACCTCTGCGACCTCGGCGCCAACATCATCCTCGGGCCCCAGCTCGACGGCACCTGCCGCTTCCACGCCCGTGGCGAGGACGTCGGGCAGATGTGCCTGCTCGGCACCTTCAGCCCCTACACCGTGGTGCCCGCGGCGTCGCTTGTGAAGATCGACGACGACATCCCACTCAGGGTCGCGTCGCTGGTCGGCTGCGGCGTGACCACCGGCTTCGGCACCGCGGTGAACAGCGCCGGCGTGCGTCCCGGCGACACCGTGGTGGTGATGGGCATCGGCGGCGTCGGCGCCAACGCGGTGCAGGGCGCGCGCTGCGCCGGCGCCCAGCACATCATCGCCCTCGACCCGGTGCCCTTCAAGCGCGAGAAGGCCGAGGAGCTCGGCGCGACCCACACCGCCGCCGACTACGACGAGGCGTGGGCGATCGTCAGCGAGCTGACCCGCGGCCAGCTCGCCCAGAGCTGCCTGATCACCACCGACGTCGCCGAGGGGGCGTACATCCGCCAGGCGCTCAGCCTGGTGGGGAAGCGGGGCAGGGTGGTGGTCACCTCGGTGGCCCACCCCGAGGACACCACCGCGGACATGTCGCTGTTCGAGCTGACCATGTACGAGAAGGAGGTGAGGGGCGCGCTCTTCGGCTCCTCGAACGCCCAGGTCGAGATCCCGCGGATCCTCAACCTCTACCGCCAGGGACAGGTGAAGCTCGACGAGCTGGTGACCACCACCTACGCGCTGCGCGACATCAACCAGGGCTACGAGGACATGCGGAGCGGCAGGAACATCCGCGGCATGATCACCTACGAGTGAGCGCCGGCGCGCGCACTCCGCGGCTTCCCCTGGACCTCAGCGCCGGAATGCGGCCGTCGCCCCCCTGCCGCCGCGGGAACCACGTCCCAACCTGCGCAGCACCGCGAGCAGGATGCAGGCGCCGACGAACGCGACGATGCATTCGCCGATGAAGCTGCCGGCCACGTCGCTGCGGGTGAGGGCGTGGAGGATGAGGCCGCCGATGAACGCGCCCACCAGCCCCACGACGATGTCGCCGAGGATGCCGAAGCCTCCGCCTTCGACGACGCGCCCGGCGAGCGCCCCCGCGATCAGGCCGACGAGCAGCCAGGCGATCAGATGACCCATGGGGATTCCTCCGTGACCGGTGATGCGACGACGACGGCCGTCAGGACCGTCTCTGCTCGAGCCACTGCCGCGCCTCCTCGCTGAGGCCGGCGGGGGTCGGGGTGCGGCCGGTCAGCTCGGCGGCCGGGGCGCTCCCGTTGGAGGTGGTGGCGGGGGGATGGCCGGCCACGCTGTCCCTGAGCACGCCGATCTCCTCCTTGACCATCGCGACGTCCTCCTTGACGGTCTCGACGGTCTGCCGGGGCACCGGCGGGAACGCCTGCATCACCTTGCCCCTGATCGCCTCGACGTCCTGCTTCAGGGTGCTCACCGTCTCGGCGGGCAGCAGCGGCATGGCGGCCTTCAACCGGCCCACGCCGGTCAGCGCCAGCAGCCCGACGACGAGGATGAGGAACACGGTGACGATCAGGGCGGCGGTCCAGACCGGCAGCCACACGGCGATGACGGCGGTGAGCGTGGCCGCGACCATTCCGAGCGCGACCAGACCGACCACCCCCGCCGCGGCGAGGGCGGCGACGCCGATCCCCATCGTCTTCGCCGTGGACGACACCTCGCGGCCGGCGAGGGCGAGATCCTTCCTGACGATCCCCGCCGCCGCCGGGGCGATTTCCTTGACGATGCCGACCTTCTGGCCGACCTCGGCCTTGGCCAGGTCGATCTCCTGGCGGACCAGGGTGCTGCCCTCCTGGGCGAGCTGCTTGAGCAGCTCGGGCAACGACTGATCCTGCGGACCTGCGGCTCGATCACCCATGCCCAGCTGCTCCTTTCCACCGCCGCCACCGGGGTGGCGGGTGATGCCGATCCATATATCGTCGTTATCATAATGTATGCGTCACTGGTTGGCGCGAAAGACACCTCATCGGCCCATGCGCCGGGTTCGCGCCGATCCGCTACCGTGCCGGTGTGGGGGGATCCGGGCCGCGCTCCGACCGACTGACGCTGGCGGCGGCCAGCCTCGGCTACTTCGCGGTCATCCTCGCCACGACGGTGGTGAACGTCGCCCTCACCCGCATCGGCGCCGGCCTCGGCGCCGGGGTGTCGGCGCTGCAGTGGGTGGTCGACGCCTACAACCTCGCCTTCGCCGGCACCCTGCTCACCGCCGGCGCCCTCGGCGACCGCCTCGGCGGCCGCAGGGTTCTCGCCGCCGGCTTCGCCGTCTTCGGCGCCGCCTCGCTGCTCTCCGCCGCCGCCCCCGCCGCCGGGGCCCTCGCGCTCCTCCAGGGGGTTGCCGGCCTGGGGGCCGCGATGGTGCTGCCCGCCTCGATGCGGGTGCTCAGCCACGCGGTCACCGGCACCGCCGAGCGGGCCCGCCGCATCGCCCTCTGGGGTGGGAGCGGCGGCGCCGGCATCGCCGTCGGGCCGCTCGCCGGCGGGCTGCTGGTGGGCGCCGCCGACTGGCGCGCCGTCTTCCTGCTCACCGGCGGCCTGGGTCTCCTCGGGCTGCTGCTGAGCCTGCTCTGCCCCGCCTCCGCGGGCGACCGCGCCGGCTCCGCGCCGGGCTACGGTCTCGACCTCGGTGGCCAGCTGCTGGCGATCCTCGGCAGCGGCGCGCTCACCTTCGCGCTCATCGAGGGCGGCGACCTCGGCTGGGGCTCGGCGCCGGTGCTCGGCGCCTTCGCGGCCGCCGCCGCCGCCGGTGCCGCCTTCGTCGCCGTCGAGCGGCGGGGGCGCAGCCCGATGCTGCCGCTGGGGCTCTTCCGGGCGCGGTCCTTCTCCGCCACCGCGGCGGTGGGGGTCCTGCTCAACCTCGGCCTCTACGGGCAGATCTTCGTGATGGCGCTGTACTTCGAGCGGGTGCGCGGGTACTCGCCGCTGCTCACCGGGCTCACCTTCCTGCCGATGACCCTCAGCGTGGTCGGCGCCAACCTGCTCGCCGGCCGGCTGGTCACCGGCATCGGGCCGCGGCGGCTGGTGGTCACCGGCCTGGCCGCCGCCGCCGCCGGCCTCGCCGCCCTCGCCACCATGGGCCCGGCCACCGCCTACCCGGCGATGGTGCTGCCGCTGCTCGCGGTGGGCGGCGGCTGGGGCCTGGTGGTGCCGCCGCTCACCACCGCGCTGGTGGGCTCGGTCCCGCCCCAGCGCATCGGCATCGCCGCCGGGGTGTTCAACGCCGCCCGCCAGGTCGGCGGGGTGGTGGGCGTCGCCCTCTTCGGCTCGCTGCTCGCCGGCGGCTCCTTCGTCGGCGGCATGCGGGTGGCGCTGGGCATCGCCGCCGCCGCGCTGCTCGCCGCCGGGGCGCTCGCCCTCGGCTTCATCGACACCCGGCTGGACGCCGAGGCTGCCCCCTGAGTCAGCGCTCGAGGACGGCCGTCCCCAGGAGCGCGCCAGCGAGCTCGCGGATCCGGCGGTTCACCTCGTCGGCCGCCTCCAGGGTGAGCATGTGGCCGGCCCCGGGCACCAGCACCAGGCCCGCCGGGCGGGGGAGGGCTCGCTCCAGCCGCCGGGCGTGCGAGGGCGGGGTGAGCCGGTCCTCCTCCCCGACCATCACCAGGGTGGGCACGTTCAGCCGCTCGACCGCGCTGCCGAGGTCGAGGCGGCCGAGGACCCGCCCCCAGCCGGTCCAGGTGTCGGGGCGGCACGAGATGACGACCTCGTGGCAGAAGGCCACCTGCGCCGGGGTGGCGGTGGCGCCGAGGGTGATGTACCGGACGCCGCGGCGCGAGATCGGAGCCAGCAGCGGCAGGGGGATCGGCGGCGCCGTGAGAATCCCGGCGCCGACCAGCCGCCGGGTGCGCACCAGGGTGCGGGGGAGGGGGAGCAGCCGGGACTCGACGACCAGGTCGCCGATGCCGGTGCTCACCAGGACCGCGCCGGCGACGCGGTCGACCTCGGCGGGATGGCGCTCGGCCCAGGCCAGCACCGACATCGCGCCCATCGAGTGTCCCACCAGCACCGCCCGCTCGCCGGCCGGGAGGCAGGAGGCGAGCACCGCGGAGAGGTCGTCGGCGAGCGCGTCGGTGGAGAACTCGCCCGGCCCGCTGTCGCCGTGGCCGCGGAGGTCGAAGGCGACGATGCGGAAGTCCCGGGAGAGCTCGACGATCTGCGGGTGCCAGATGCGCCGAGCGCAGGTCCAGCCGTGGACGAGCAGGAGGGTGGGGGCGGTCTCGGCGCCGTAGACCTCGGCGTGGAGCCGGGTGCCGTCCGCCGACACCACCGTGCGCGACCGTCCCACCAGCGGCCGGTTGAGCTCGACGTACTCGGGGTCGTCACGGAGGCGGCGCTCCTCGCTCCGGCCCGCCCGGGCCACCCCGGCGAGGGCGGCGGCCGCCCCGGCGAGCGCGGTCGCCCCGAGCAGCGCGGCGGTGCGCGATCCTCCCATGGGCTCCAAGGCTATCCCAACGCGCACCGCGCCCGTCCTGGCGATCGGCGTACTGTTGCCGAGGGGAGGGCAGTCGTCGACCGCCCGAGGAGAGAGCGTGCTAGTTGGACTGCAGGTACCGAGCTTCACGTGGCCGGACGGCCACGAGCACATCGGCGAGAACTTCGCGCGGATCGCGGAGCGCGCCGAGGAGGCGGGCCTCACCAGCCTGTGGGTGATGGACCACCTCTTCCAGATCTCGATGGTGGGGCCGCCCGAGAACGAGATGCTCGAGGGCTGGACCGCGCTCGCCTACGCCGCCGGGCGCACCCGGCGGATCCGGCTGGGGACGATGGTCACCGGCGTCACCTACCGCCACCCCGGGGTGCTGGTGAAGATCGCCACCACCCTCGACGTCCTCTCGGGGGGCCGCTCCTACTTCGGGATCGGGGCCGCCTGGAACGAGGAGGAGCACCGCGGCCTGGGCATCCCCTACCCGCCGCTCGGCGAGCGCATGGACCGTCTCGAGGAGACCCTCCAGATCGCCCGGCAGATGTGGGCGGGCGACGACAGCCCCTACCACGGGCGTCACTACCAGCTGGAGCGGCCGCTCTGCTCGCCCCCGCCGATCCAGCGCCCCCACCCGCCGATCCTCATCGGCGGCGGGGGTGAGCGGCGGACGCTGCGGATGGTGGCCCAGTACGGCGACGCCTGCAACCTCTTCGCCTCCGGCGACATGGCCGTCCTCGACCACAAGCTGGCGGTGCTCCGCGGCCACTGCGAGGCGGTGGGGAGGCCCTACGCCGAGATCGAGAAGACCAGCCTCGGCACCATCCACCTCACCCGCGACGGGCGCGACGGCAGCATGGACGCCGCCGCCGCGATCCACCACTTCGAGACCCTCGCGGAGCGCGGCATCGACCACGCCATCGTCAACATGGCCAACGTGATCGACGCGGAGCCCTTCGAGGTGCTCGCCGCCGAGGTGATCCCCGCGGTGGCGAAGCTGCGGGTGGCGGGGCGGTAGCCCCGGCTGGTGCCCCCTGACCACTCGGAGAGCGGGCGTGGTGGGGTGTCTCCAAGCGGCCGGGAGCAGGGCGGGACGATAGCATCAGCGTCAACGACTGTCACTGTTCTCCTCGCCCAGCTACACAGCCCTGCGGTGTCCACCCGGACGCCGCCGCAGGATCCGGGGGGGTGCGACGTTCTACCCTGAGGACCGGACTGGCGGTCCATCACTGGGACGGACATGCAGAGAACGCGGACGTACGCCGTCGGGATCGTGCTCGCCTGCGTCCTGGGCGGCTGCGGCGGGGCCTCGGCGACCCACGACGTGGTCGTCTACACCGCCGGGGCACGCACCGTGTCCGACCATCCCGGCGGGGTGGGGATCACCGCCGCGGGGATCAGCGTCCCGGTCAGCGTCGACTTCCGCGACACCGTCACGGACGTCCTGGTCAAGCCCGGCCAGACCGTGCACAGGGGCCAGCCGCTGATCGCGCTCGACCCCACGCCCTTCCAGGCGCAGTCCGCCGCCCTGCACGCCAAGCAGGGGCTGATCCAGACCGAGATCCAGAACACGCAGAGCCGCATCGCCATCGCCCAGGCGCGGGGCGACGCCCAGACGGTCGCCGCGCTCAACGCCCAGGTCAGCAGCTACCAGGGGCAGTACGTGATCGTGCAGCAGCAGATCGAGATCGCCCAGGGCCGCGCCACCCAGCTCCAGGCCCCGATCGACGGCGCCGTCGGCGAGATGAAGACCGCCGCCGGCACCGTCGCCGCCCCCGGGGCGGTGCTGCTCACCGTGGTCGACAACGCCCACATCCAGGTCACCGCCAGCCTTCCCATCAGCGACCGCCAGTTCGTCGCCGTGGGTGCCCCCGCGGACATCAACGTGACCCCGTCACCGGGCAGCACCGCCTCGGGCCCGACCCTCACCGGCAGGGTGGTGCAGATCGCCGCCGGCGCCAGCGGCGCCGGCCAGGTGTTCCAGGCCACCGTCGACGCCCCCAACACCGCGGACCGCTCCGTGCTGCCCGGGCTCCAGGCCTACGTGCGGGTCAGCGTCAGCCGCCCGAGCCCGGTGGTGATCTCGCGACTGGCCGTGCAGCAGCTCGACAGCGCCCCCACCGTCTGGGTGGTCGAGGGGCAGGTGGCGCATCCCCGCAACGTCCAGGTCGGCATCTCCGACGGCGGCTACGTCGAGATCCTCGACGGGCTGAAGCCCGGCGACCTCTGCGTGATCGTCGGCAGCCAGCTCCTCAACGACGGCAGCGCGGTGCGGGTCACCCGGACCACCGGGTAGCGCCGGGCGCCGGACCGCACGTCCCTCCCACGGCCTGACAGAGGAAGACAGGGTGATCCACATCGCCCTGGTGGCATGCCGCCGTGATGTCAGAATGCTGTTTTCCGGCCCCTTCCTCTCGGTCAGGACAGTTCCGGTCGGGTTCTCGCCCGCAGAGGATGAGCGAAAAAAACCGAGAAGCAGCCGGAAGTGTCAGGAGGCGGGTCATGGCATCGACCCTGGATTTCGGAATTCCTGGGCTGGACTTGGCCCCGGGGGACCACATCTGCGCCCTCTACATGGGGGACGCCGAGCGCGACGAGATCCTGTTCCCGTATCTCAAGGCGGGGATGCGCGCCGGTGACAAGGTGGTCTGCATCGTCGACCAGGAGGACACCGCGCGGGTGCGACAGGGGATCTCCGACGGTGGCGACGTCGACGCCAGCATCGAGAGCGGGCAGGTCCAGCTCCACACCGCGAAGGAGACCTACGCGAAGTGCGGCGGAGGCAGGTTCTGCACCGACGACATGATCAACTTCTGGGACGCCTCGCTGGCCCCGGCGATGAGCGGCGGCGGATTCCGGTTCGCGCGGATCGTCGGCGAGATGTCCTGGGCGCTCCGAGAGCTCCCCGAGCTCGACGAGCTCTCCTACTACGAGTCCGAGTACAACCGGTTCGCGCCCCGGTACGGTCAGTGGGGGCTCTGCCTCTACGACCTCGAGCGATTCGGTGGCGGCATCCTCGTCGACGTCCTCAAGACCCACCCCAGGATCCTGCTGGGCGGGATGGTCCTCGACAACCCGCACTACCTGAGCCCGGACGAGTTCCTCGCACAGCGGAGTTGACCGCGGAGCCGGGCTCAGGTACTGGGTGGCGAGATCGGCTGAGCCCTGTCACGGACGGACCACGCCGCGTCCGCGGCGTGCCGCCCCGGTGACGGAGCGGTGACCCGACCGGTGACTCGAAGGTCAGGTGAGCACCATCACCGCAATGGAAGCACATCACGTCAGCCTGCCCCCTCCGGTCAGGAGGCTGTCCGGCCGCCTCTCCGTGCGCCTGGTCGCCGGTCTGCTCGGGGTGTCGATCCCGGTCATGGCGGTGCTCACCGCGGTGCTGACCCACAGCGCGTCGACCAGCCTCGAGGACGCCGGCGCCGCCGCCTCCCGCGCCGCGGCCACCGCCAGCGCGGAGCGCGTCGACGACTGGATCCACGACCTCCAGGCCAACCTGGGCGCGATCGGCCTGGTCGTGGGCGCCCACCTGAGCGACGGGACGCTGACCCCCGAGCTGGCCCGCGCCACCGCCCTCTACGACGACTTCGACCGCTTCGCGGTCCTCGACACCGCGGGGCACCTGCGCGCCTCGGTGCCGGCCGACTCGCCGATCACGGTCAGCGGCCGGGAGCCGTGGTTCCAGGCTGCGCTCGCCGGGCCCACCGTGACCGACATCATGCGGGCCGGCGACGCGCTGGGCTGGTACGTCGCCAGCCCGGTGAAGGACGCGGCGAACACCACCGTTGGCGTGGTCGTCGGCGACCTCAAGGAGCGTGCCCTCGACGGCCTCATCGCCGGCCGGTCGGCGGGAGGCAACGTGCAGGTGCGCGCCTTCGACCGCGATCACCTCCTGGTCTTCAACTCCGGCCATCCCGGGGCCGGCGACGACGCCACCCTGCTCGGCCAGGCCGGGTACCTGACCACCCGTCTTGACGACCCCGCCCTCACCCGGGGCCTCGACGGCGAGACCGGCAGCGTCCGGGTGGCGAGCTACTTCGGCCAGGACGCGATCGCCGGCTACGCGCCGGTGAAGTCGTTGGGCTGGGTGGTGGTGGCCACCCAGGATGCGGGCGTCGCGCTGCGGCCCGCAGCCGACCTGACCCGCCTCGCGGTCGTCCTTGCGGTGGTCGCGGTCGCCCTGCTCGCCGCCGTCGCCGTCCTCTTCGCGCGGCGCACCGCCAGGCCGATCCGCGCGCTCGCGGACGCGGCGTCCCGGGTGGCGGCCGACGACCTCACCGTGCACGTCGAGCCGTCGGGGCCGAACGAGCTGGTGGACCTCGCCGAGAGCTTCAACCACATGGTGGCGACCCGCCGCCACGTCGTCGAGCTGCACTCGCGGACCTCGCAGGAGCTCGCCTCCTCGTCCGCCGAGCAGGCCGCCGCCGCCACCCAGACCTCGGCGAGCGTCGAGGAGCTGACCCGCAGCTCGGGCTCGGTCGCCGACACCGTGGAGCGGGTCGCCGCCCAGGCGGAGCAGACCCGGCAGAGCCTCGAGCATGCCCGCGAGGACATCCTGCTCTCGAGCGAGCGGACCGTCACCCTCGCCACCCGCGTGCACGAGGTGACCACCATCCTGACGCTGATCAACGACTTCGCCGACCAGACCAACCTGCTCGCCGTCAACGCCGCCATCGAGGCCGCCCGCGCCGGCGACGCCGGGCGCGGCTTCGCGGTGGTCGCCGACGAGGTGCGCCGGCTCGCCGAGCGCTCCAAGGCCTCTGCGGCGGAGATCGGGCGGATCATCGACGGCGCCCAGACCGAGACCAACGCCACCGTGATGGCGATGGAGAAGGGGGCCAAGCAGATGGTCTCCGGCCTCGCCCTCATGGAGGAGGTGGTGGAGAGCTGCGACCGGGTGAGGCTGACCAGCCAGCAGCAGCGCAGCGCCACCGAGCAGGTGATGGCGGCGATGCAGCAGGTGACCGCGGGCTGCCGCCAGGTGTCGGCCACCGCCGAGGAGATCGCGGTGAGCAGTCGGGGCGCGGCCACCGGCCGCTAACCGGCGGCGGCGGCCGCCGTCCGCCGGCCGCTGGTGCGACGGTCCTTCAGGCGGAGGAAGGGCGCCTCCAGGTAGCGGTACGACCCCCATGCGACCACCAGCGTGAGCACGACGGTGAGCAGCAGGGCGGCGGGTCCGGAACCGTGGCGAATCTGGACGAAGGCCTCGTACAGCGGGACGTGGTAGAGGTAGACGCCGTAGGAGCGGCGACCCACCGCCACCAGCGGCCGCCAGGAGAGCGCGCGGCTCAGCGCCGGCCAGGACCCGCTGACCAGGGTGGCGAGCACGGCCGCGGCGGCGATCGCGCTCAGGGTGTAGCCCAGGCCGCTCATCGTCGAGGTGCCGAGGCGCGCTCCGATTCCGACGACACACCCGATCCCGGCCATCCCCGCCGCCCGGACCAGCCACCGCGGGATGCGCTCGAACATCCCCTCGGAGACGAGCACGGCGAGGGCGCAGCCGACGAGCAGCGTGTCGGCGCGGGTGTCGGTGCGGAGCTGGACGATTCCGCCGGTGGTCAGGCGGTGGGCGACCACCAGCACGGCGCCGCCCACCGTGCCCGCCAGCAGGGCGCGGCGCCCACCGAGTGCGAGGAGGGCGCAGAGGAGCAGCGGCCAGACCAGGTAGAACTGCTCCTCGATCGAGAGCGACCAGGTGTGGCCGAGCATCCCCCCGAGCTCGTGGGTGACGATCATCCAGTTGCCCACGTAGAGGGCGGAGAAGACCGCCTCCTGGTTGGTGCTGGGCCCGAGCTCCGGCCGCAGGAGCGCCGCGAGCCAGACCGCCATCACGATGCAGGCGCCGAGTGCGGGGAGGAGCCTCAGCGCTCGGCGGAGGTAGAAGCGACCCAGCGACACCGCACCGGTGCGGCCGTGCTCGTGGAGCAGGATGGAGGTGATGAGGTAGCCGCTGAGGACGAAGAAGACGTCGACCCCCACCCATCCGCCGGGGAGTGCGTGCTCCCAGGTGTGGAAGGAGATCACCGCCAGCACCGCGAGCGCGCGCACGCCGTCGAGGGCGGGGAGATGGGTTCGCGGCGGCGGGGTCACGGTGGGAGTTTCGGCGGCTCGCCGGTGGCGTGCCGGGCCCGCAACCGACTCGCAACCGCGGCGGCACGGCGCGTCGCCCCCGCCCATGGGACAGTCGCAGCTCATGGGAGCCGGCCGCCGATCGCGTTCGCGGAACATCGACGCCCTGCGGGCGGTCGCGGCGCTCATGGTGGTCTGCGCTCACGCCAACTACCTCAACGACGCGACCCGCGCGCCGTCGGCGGAGTGGCGGCACTACCTGTGGTCGGGCGTGAACCTGTTCTTCGTCCTCAGCGGATACCTGATCGCCCGGCCGTTCGTGGCCGCACTCCTCGAGCGCAGCCCACTCCCCCGGACCGGGGCGTTCGCGATCCGCCGGGCGTTTCGGATCCTCCCCGCCTACTGGCTGGTGCTGCTCGCCGTGCTCGTGCTCACCCCCCCGGTGGGGCTGCGCCTCTCCGACCTCGCCGCCCACGCGCTGCTGGTGCACGACGTCGTGCCGGGGGACGCGTACACGATCCACTCCGTCGCCTGGACCCTGGGGATCGAGGCGATGTTCTACGTCGCGGTCCCGATCGCCGCGCATCTCGTCGCACGACGGTGGCCGGCGATCACCGCCCGCCGGCTGGTGACCCTGGTGCTGGCGGTCTGGGTCGCGTCCGCGCTGTTCTCGCTGGTGGTCGCCACCTTCGGGGAGGCGTGGATCGGAGTGGCGCGCGACCTGACCGTCAACGACGCCGGGGACCGGCCGCCGAGCATCCTGACCCTGGGCCTTCCCGCGAAGCTCTACCTGTTCTGCCCGGGGATCCTGGTGGCGGTGGCCGAGCGCTCCGGCGCCCTGCGCCGCGGCATGAGCCGTCTCGACGGCGTGCCGGCGCTGCGGGTGTGCACCGCGGGGATCGGCGTCGCCGTGGCGCTCTGGCTCCTCGGTGTGGCCGCCGACGGCAGCGGTGCCTCGTCCCTCGGCCACGCCCTGCGCGACGAGGTGTTCGGGCTCGGATTCGGGCTGCTGCTGGTGATCGCGCTGTGGTCGCCGGCCTGGAGGTCGCCGCCGGCGCGTGCCCTCGCGGCGATCGGGGTGGTCTCCTATGGCCTCTACCTGTGGCATCCGGTGACCGAGGAGCTGCTGAGGGAGCGGCACCTGGTCGCGTTGCCCTGGGCGGCCACCTGCGTGGTGCTGGCGCTGGCCGGACTGGTGCCCGCGGCGGTCAGCTGGTTCGCGGTCGAACGGCCCGCTCTGGCGCGCGCCGCGGTCCTGACCGCCGCGCCGGCGCCGCGGGTCGCCCGCGCCGCCGACACGCCCGTGCCCGCGGCGGCGCGGCGATGACCCGCCCGATCAACCGGTCCGTGGAGGGTCTGCGCGGTGTCGCGGCCCTGCTCGTCGTGATCAGCCACTGCCTGGCGATCGGCGGCTTCACCCTGGGCGTCGACCTCTTCTTCGTCCTGTCCGGATTCCTGATCACCCGCCTGCTCGTCGGCGAGATCGGCAACAACGGCCGGATCGCGCTCGCCAGGTTCTACATCCGGCGTGGGTTCCGCCTGCTGCCCGCCCTGGTGCTGTTCCTCCTCGCGGTGCTGACCTGGGGCCACCTCCGCGGCGACGCGGGCGGCGTCGCGAGCATTCACGGCACCGTCCTGAGCAGCCTGCTCTATGTCGAGAACTGGCACATCCTCTCGGTCGGGACCGCGACCCCCAGCCTCCTCGTCGACCCCGCGACCCACACGTGGTCGCTGTCGATCGAGGAGCAGTTCTACCTGCTCTGGCCGGTCCTGCTGATCGCGGGATGGCGATGGAAGGGCGCCCGGGGCGCGCTGATCCTCGCCGTCTGCGGGGTCGCCCTGGCGACGGTCGACCGTCTGGGCCTCGCCGGGACCTCGCTGATCAGGGAGTACTTCTCGACGGACACGCGCGCCGACCAGCTGCTGGCGGGGTGCTGCGTGGCCCTCCTCTCCCAGCTCCGGTGGCTCCCCCGGATCCCCCGCGGCCTCAGCGTGGCCGCGCTCGGCACGCTGCTGGCCATCGGCATCCATCCCTTCGCCCTGCCGTACCAGATGACCGCGACCGCCGTGCTCGGAGCCGTCCTCGTGGCCGGTCTCTCCCAGCATCAGCTGGGCGCGCTCTCCGGCTCCTGGGTGGTGTGGCTGGGCGGTCGCTCGTACGCCCTCTACCTCTGGCATCCGCTGGTGCGGGCCGCCCTGCACGACTCCGCCCACCTCGCCGACGGAGGGGTGATGTTCGTGGCGGTGATGGCCGTCTCCCTGGTCGTCTCCGACCTGACGTTCCGGATCGTCGAGCGCCCGCTCCGCGATCTCGGGCGGCGACTCACCTCGGCGCCGCCGCTTCCCTCGGCCGGGCCCCAGGTCCCGGTCGCGGTGATCGGCCGGTAGGAGCCGCCACGGCTCTCTAGCGCCCCAGCGCCCCCGCGACCACGGTGGCGATGGTGACCGCGGCCACGATGACGGTGAGGGTGATCACCCGGCGCGATCCCGGCTCGAGCCGGGTGGCGCGGCCGCGTGCCAGGACGCGCCCCGCCATGATCGGCGCCAGGGCGAGCAGCATCAGCATGATCCCGAACACGAAGAGCGGGGGACGCCCGGGATCGCCGAGCCCGATGCTGAGCACCCCGAGGAGGAAGGCGAAGAAACCACCCAGGAGGAGCCCGATCCCCGCCAGCGGAAGCAGGCCGGCCAGATCCCGTGTGTCAGCGGTCTCGCCCGCGGCGTGGGGCCTCCGCCAGGGCTCGACCCCGACGGTGGCGGCCGGCTGGAGCACGTCCAGCCGCTGCAGCCGCCGGGCGAGGGCCTCCGCCCCGGCCGCGGGACGCTCGGCGAGGGCGCGGAGGATCCGGCGACCCTCCTCGTCGGTGCTCAGCCACTCGACCACCCGCCGAGCCAGCTCCGCATCCGCGGAGGCGCCGTCGTCCCTGCGATCCGTCGAACGGAGGACGGCGTGCGTCATCGGCTCCACGTGTTCCCTCCAACTCTCTCCGGAACAGTTGATCCGCTCCTGACCGCAAAGTCAAGCGGGAACCGTGTCGCGGCCAGCGCCGACCACGAACCTTAACCGGTGCTTTGCATCGCCCTCGCAGGTCGGCGGGCGGCGCGCCTCCGGGTGTCGAGCCAGAGCAGGCCCGCGGCGACGAGCAGGCAGGGGGGCACGACCACCGCCGGCTCGATGAGCCGGCCCCTGGTCAGGCTCACGGCGACCGCGCCGTTGAGGACCGTGACCACCGCGAGGGCGCGGCACACCCACGGCCCCGGCCAGGGACGTCCGGAGGCGGCGTCGCGCACCGCCGCCCGGGCGAGCGTCCATGCGATCACCGGGGTCAGCAGGGCGATGTCGTGGGGCAGCAGGTGGGGAGCGGCGAGCAGCGACAGCAGCACGGCGGCGCCGAGGCCGGACTCGAGGTGCTCGGGATGCCGGCGGACGCGCCGGCCGATGAGGTAGGCGGCGCCGATCGCGAGCCCTCCCAGGGCGTAGCCGAGCGCGTGTCCGACCCCGCCCTGGCCGCCGATCAGACCGCCGACGCCCGACAGGCTGAGCAGGTCGGCCGCCGGGCGATCGGCGCTGGTCGCCTCCCACTGGGTGGCGTGGAGCATCCCCAGCCAGGCCCCCGGCCCGGCGACCAGGGTTCCGGCGAGAACCGTGGATGCGACCCCGCCGAGCGCCGCCAGCAGCACCCGGCGGTCGTGCCAGGCGAGGAGGAAGGCGGCGAGGCCCAGGCAGAGGTGGGGCTTGGTCAGCGCCGCGGTGGCGCCGAGCAGGGCGGCGCCGGTGGCGAGCCGGCCGCGCCGCCAGCAGGCGTAGGCGGCGGCGAGGCCGAGGGCGAGCATCCCGTCCCACTGCCCCAGCAGGAGTGCCTCGAAGGTCCCGAGGCCGGCGAGGGCGATGCCGCCCGAGGCGATGCGCACGGTGCGCGGAGTGGCCGCCGGCCAGGGCGCGGCCCGCACCACCAGCGCGGCGGCGCCGGCCAGCATCAGCAGCTGGAGTGCGCACCACACCCGGTAGGCGGTGGGGAGATCGAGGAGGGTGAGCGGTGCGGCGAGCGCCGCCGCCGCGGGCGGGCTCATGTAGGGGAGGATCTTCGGGAGCTCGTAGCCGGGGTTGAGCCGGCGGTACAAGGGTCCCTCGGCGGCCTGGTCGTAGATGGCGCCGCCGCTGTGCTCGCGGATCAGGGTGCCGGCCACGTAGGTGGGCACGTAGTCGCTCTCCGCCACCTGCAGCCGGTCGACACGCACCCAGATCGCGAGGGTGAGGACGAGCAGCAGGATTGCGAGCCCCGCCAGCCCGAGCGCGATCAGGCGTGGGGAGGCAGGGACGTGGCGAGGGCGCTCCATCACTGTCGGAGACGGTCGCAGGCGCGGCCGGCGGGTGGGTCGCCTGGTGATGGAGATGTGGTCACAGTCCCCCTGTGCCGCCACTCGTCTCTCACCGGTGCGATCATGGGCATATGGCGGCGTGGCGGGACGTCGAGCAGACAGAGCCGGAGTTCGCGCAGCGCGTGCGAGCGCTGTTCGACGCTCACAGGCACAAGACAATGGCCACCTTGCGAGCCGACGGGTCCCCGCGGATCTCCGGGATCGAGACGGTCTTCGAGGACGGCGACCTGGTTTTTGGCTCCATGCCGAACGCGCGCAAGGGCGCGGATCTCCGTCGGGATCCGCGGTTTGCCCTGCACAGCGCCACGGTCGACCCGGTCGAGGGCTCCGAGGCCGAGTGGCCGGGCGAGGCGAAGATCTCCGGTCGGGCGGTCGCTGCGGGACCGATCCCCGAAGGACCGGACGGCGACCGCTTCCACGCCGACATCACCGAGGTCGTGCACACCCACCTGAAC
>DASXNK010000025.1 GCA_036495095.1 Candidatus Dormiibacterota bacterium
ACGTCGAGCAGCTGCTCGGCCTGCTCGACCGGCTCGTCGACTCCGGCAAGTCGGTCATCGTCATCGAGCACCACCAGGCGGTCATGGCGCACGCCGACTGGATCATCGACCTCGGCCCCGGCGCCGGCCACGACGGCGGCCGGATCGTCTTCGAGGGCACACCCGCCGACCTCGTCGCCGCCCGCTCCACCCTCACCGGCGAGCACCTCGCGGCCCACGTCGGCCCCTGACCGAGCCGCCGTGCTTTCTGGGCCGGTAGGGCCTGATGGCCACCGCACCGTCGTTCATCGCTGGCCCGGAGCGTAGCCGAGCCGCCGTCGGTACCCGTCCCAGTCCCAGGTTCCTGGACAGTGGGCGCGGTTCACCGAGTCGATCTGGAAGTGGCCGATGACGACCTCCGACAGCTCGCCGGCGTCGCGGCGCGCGACCAGGTGGTCGCCGGCGAGGCCCCGCCGGGGCAGCTCGGTGAGCAGCCAGCGCACCAGGGCGAGGCTGGCCCGCAGCTGCGGCGAGGTGAGCGGGTCGGAGTTGTCGGCGGAGTGCTTGGCGTGCTCGATGCTGACCGTGTAGTGGTTGGGGTTGACCGCCGCCCGCTCGGCGATCAGCGGCCAGCTGGGGTGGTCGGGGACGCCATTGCCCCACGCCGAGTCGGCCAGGCGCACCAGCTGGAAGACGGTGCCGTCCTGGCCGATCACGAAGTGGGTGCTCGCCTCCCTCGCCGGGTCGCTGAGCAGGGCCGCCACCCCCGGCCCGTCACCACCCGCGGTGCCGTGGAGGACGATGCCGTCGACGCCGCAACCGGCGCGTCCCGGCCAGAAGTTCGGGCTGGGATGCCAGATCGAACCGGGCCGCTCGGCGCCCCCGCCTACGCTCCGGGGGCGTGCCAGTTCACATAGCTCTGACCGGACACGCTGGGCGCCTGGGTCCCCGGCTTCACCACCGTGGGAGATCCCGCGCAGCCGGCCTGGGGGTAGACGCGCAGCTCCTGCATCGGGTCGGAGTCGCCGTCGAGCGCCGAGCCCACGGTGCCCTCGTGACAGAGCTCGTCGAGAAGCACGGTCACCGTCCCGGTGTAATTGGCCGACGGCCAGACGCACACCTCGCCGGCGGTGCAGTCGGCCGCCGCCGCGTGGGCCGTGATCACCGGGAGGGTCAGCGGTCCGGCGGCGAGAGCCAGGGTCGCCGCGGGAGCGATCAGACAGCGACGCCGTCGCCGCATCGAGGCACCTCCGAATATCCCAAAGGGAGCGATACAACCGTTCCGGTCACCGGAGTCTAGCAGCGGGCATCGGAGGCCCCGGGATCCGAACGGGGCTCAGCAGCCGGGGATGCTGCCCACCGCGCGCGGGATGACGCAGGTGACCTCGCCGTGCCGGTCGGTCGGCACCAGCGCGTTGCCCAGCTCCCAGAAGCCGTACACGGTGCCCACCACGGCCCAGAGCACGACGCAGGCGATGAACCGGATCAGCAGCACCTGGCCAACCGCGGCACCCGCCCCGGGGGTGATCACCGCGGTCATCGGCTTCGCGGAGGACACCCGCGGCGGTGCTGCGGGCAGAGGCGGCACCAGCGGCGCGACGACCGCCACCCGGGGCCGGAAGTTCGCCCGGTGGTGATCGAGAACCAGGTCGGCGACCGGGCTGCGGCCGGCGAGCGCGATCGTGGTTGACACCCCGCCCTTGTGTGGGTCACCGATGTGGACGACGTCGAGGCTGGTGCGGTGATCCCCGGTCATTGTAGCGGCGCGGACGGTGGTGCGAACATCGGTACGGGCATCGCCTCGAGCCGCTTCCGCGTCCGCGAACTCGCCACAGCCGTGTGGTGACTTCAACCATCTACGATGACGTGAAGCGACGCAGCGACGGTGAAGAGTGAGAAGCGGGCTGTGAGGGCCCCACCGGGCGGGTCGACCGGCGTCGCGCGAGGAAGATGGATCAGAGCCGATCCCCGAGGAAGCACAACATGGACCTGCGTCGCCTCATCCCCGTCGCCCTGGTGACCGCGGCACTGGGCGTCTCCTTCTCGCCGATCGTGTCGGCACAGCGCGCCGACCGGCTCATGCTGCCCGCGCTCACGCCCGCCGACTACGGCTCCGGCGCCACCCCCGCCACCGCCGCCTCGCAGTACATCGCGGTGCGCACCATGGGCACGGCGAAGAACGAGTCGACCGACCCGATGCGGCAGAAGTTCACCTTCCCGCTGTACTCGCTGGTCGACGGCTCGCTGGTCGGCAACGCCACCGACGACGTCTCCTGCTCGCAGTCGACCCCGCCGCCGTGTGCGGTGATCGACGCCATCACCACCTTCCGCTTCACCCAGGGCGCGTTCCCACTGGGAACCATCGTCAACCACGCCCAGGTGAGCATCGCCCCCGACGTGCAGAGGCCGGGGTTCATCATCAACGGCGCCCGGGCGACCGGGAATACCATCCAGAGCGCCACCGGCGCCTACGCCGGGCGCCAGGGCACGATCATCATCAGCGGCGCCAACGACGTGAAGAACTTCCCCAACGAGCTCGCCCAGGACGATCTCTGGCTGATCGCCCTGCAGTAGGCGCCGCCGGGGCCGAGGGGCCTGACCGCTCAGCGCCCGGGGTCAGCCCCCGGCGTCCGCACCCAGCGGCAGAGGCGGTCGAGCTCGGTCGCCGCCTCGACCGCCCAGATGCGGCAGGCGGTGTTCATCGCCACCGGGTCGGCGAGGATCTCGTCCCCGGGGACCATGTGCGGCAGCCGCAGCCACCAGGCACCGTCGAAGACGAAGATGCCGTACTCGGCGAGGTGCTCGTCGTACTCGGAGACGGCGTCGCCCAGGCTCTCCCGCCAGAGCCCTGTCCAGCTGCACGCGCAGCGCACCCTCCAGCCGCGCACCGGCTGGTCCTCGCGGGTCACGTCCACCTCGGCGTAGTGCTGGGGGTCCACGGCACCCACCATGGGATGACCGGGGGGTCACCGCACGCCCGGCGACCGGCCTGTGACCGCCTCTTCACGCCGCCTCGACGGCGGCGACGGATCAGCCCACCCGCGGCGGCCGCCGGCTCAGCACCCCGGCGGCCTCCAGCGCCTCCACCTCGGCGGCGCCGAGCCCGAGGAGCTCCTCGAGCACCTCGCGGTTGTGCTCGCCGCGGAACGCGGGCACCCCGCGCACCCCGGTGGAGGCGTCGGAGAAGCGCCAGGGCGAGTTGGGCAGCCGCAGCAGCCCGCCGCCGCGGTCATCGACCTCGACCACCGCGCCGCGCTCGCGCGCCCACTCGCCGGCGCCCGCCTCCTCGACGCTGCGCACCACCCCGGTCGCCAGGCGGTGCGGGGCCAGCGCCGCCTCCAGCGCCTCGGCGCTCTCCAGCCGGCCGGCCCAGTCCAGCAGCAGCGCGAGCAGCTGATCGCGGTTCTCGAGGCGGGCGGCGTCGGTCGCGAAGCGGGGGTCGTCGCGCAGCTCGGGGCGGCCGATCACGGTGCACCACGATTCGAACACGCCCCGGGTGACGGGGTTGCCGGTGACCACCACCCGCCGCCCGTCGCCGGTGGTCAGCATCGGCGTGGCCGCCCCGCCAGCGGGCGAGTACGGGTCCTCGGGGGCGCCGGAGAGCTCGCGCGCGGCCCACTCGTTGACCGCGAGCAGGGTCTCCGCCATCGCCACGTCGACGTGCTGGCCGCGGCCGGTGCGCCCCCGCTGCACCAGGGCGGCGAGGATGCCGGCGAGGCACTCGAGCCCGGTGTAGGTGTCGGCGTGGCTGAACGGGGTGCCGGGATCGCGGTGGTGGCGGCCGAGCATCTCCGTCATCCCCATCTCCGCATGGATGATGTCGGCGTAGGCGCGGCGGTGCGCGCTCGCGCCCCGCTGGCCGAAGCCGGAGATGGAGGCGTACACGACGCGCGGGTTGCAGGCGCTCACCGCCGCGTGGCCGAGGCCGAGCCGGTCCATCACCCCGGGCCGGAAGTTCTCGACGACCACGTCGACACGCTCGGCGAGGCGGAGCATCAGGTCGACCGCCTCGGGGCGGCGGAGGTCGGCGGAGAGGTTGCGCTTGCCGCAGTTCTGCTGCGCGTGGTAGAGCGCGATCGACCCCGCGCGTGGCCGGAAGAAGCGGGTGAGGTCGCCGTGGGGCGGCTCGACCTTGATGACGTCGGCGCCGAGGTCGACCAGCATCCGGGTGCAGTGCGGACCGGACATCACCAGTGAGAAGTCGAGCACCCGCACCCCGTCGAGCGGTCCCGGGCCGGTCTCGGTCACGCCGGCGATGCTACCCCAGACAGGAGAGAGAGCCGGTCCCCGCGGGGACCGGCTCTCGAGAGCTCGCGACCGTGATGGTCAGCCGGGCGCACCCACCGGAAGAACGGTGCGCTTGAAGGTGGCGTTGGTCACCTCGGCGAAGGAGGTGTAGAACGCGGCGCACGCGGTGAGGATGCCGAGGAAGCCGCCGAGATGGGTCCAGGTGTCGCTGGCGTTCCACTTGCCGAGGGCGAGTGCGAAGAACGTCAGTGTGAGCAGGAAGAACACCAGCTGGACCGCCCTGGCCGCGGCCAGCGAGGCGATCAGCATGTAGGCGGTGAAGACGCCCCACATGAAGAGGTACAGGCCGAGGATGGTGTTGAGGTGAGCGGTCGCCTCCGCGGCGATCTGGGCCGTGGTGGCTCCCGGTCCCAGCGCCTTGGCGGTGCCCGCCACGACCATCGGGGCGTAGAACTGGACGATGAGCCAGAAGCTCAGCCAGAAGGCGCCGTAGCTGGTGAAGGCGGTGGCCGCGAAGGTGTTGCCCTTGCGGAACGCCCACATCCCGGCGAGCAGCTGGGCGGTGCCGCCGTAGGCGACGGCGAGGCCGAGCACGATCGGCTCGTTGACGGCGCCGATCCAGCCCGCGTTGATGGCCGAGAGCATCATCGTGGTGAGGGCGAAGGCGGCGAGTCCGAGTGGTCCCGGATCGGCGATCTCCACCGCCGGCGCCGAGGCGCCCGCCGCCGCCCCGCTGAAGGGGCGGCTGGTCTCCATGGTTGCCATGTATCCGTGTCCTCTCTGACCGGTGGATGCGTGGTGTCGAAACTGCAGTGGATGCCTCAGTCTTCCTTCGATGCATCCTCCTGTGCTCGGGACTGGAGGTCCGACACGACGGTCGGGTCGGCGAGGGTGGTGGTGTCGCCGAGCTGCCGCTTCTCCGCGACGTCGCGAAGCAGGCGGCGCATGATCTTTCCGCTGCGCGTCTTGGGCAGGTCGGGGGTGAAGGCGACGTACTTGGGCTTGGCGATGGCCCCGATCAGCTTGGCCACGTGGTTGCGGAGCTCGGCGATCAGCTCCGTCGACTCCTCGTTGCCGCTGCGCAGGGTGACGAAGGCGGCGATCGCCTGGCCGGTGTCGGCGTCGCTGCGGCCCACCACGGCGGCCTCGGCGACGGCGGGATGGTCGACCAGCGCCGACTCCACCTCGGTGGTGGAGATGCAGTGGCCACTGATGTTCATGACGTCGTCGACGCGGCCCATGAACCAGAAGTAGCCGTCCTCGTCGATGCGGGCGCCGTCGCCGGCGAAGTACTTGTCGCCGTACTTCTGCCAGTAGGTCGCCTTGTAGCGCTCGTCGTCACCGTAGATGCCGCGGAGCATCCCCGGCCAGGGCGACTTCACCACGACGTATCCGCCACCGCCGAGAGGGACGTCGTTGCCCTCCTCGTCGACGACGCTGGCCTCGATCCCCGGGAAGGGCCGCGTCGCCGAGCCGGGCTTGGTGGTGATCACCCCGGGAAGCGGCGTGATCATGATCCCGCCGGTCTCGGTCTGCCACCAGGTGTCGACCACCGGGCACCTGCCGCCGCCGATCGCCTCGCGGTACCAGATCCAGGCCTCGGGGTTGATCGGCTCGCCCACGGTGCCGAGCACGCGCAGCGAGCTGAGATCGTGCCGGTCCGGGTACTCCGCGCCCCACTTCATGAAGGTGCGGATCGCGGTCGGCGCGCAGTAGAGGACGGTGACCCCGTACTTCTCGATGATCGACCACCAGCGGTCCTTGTCGGGGAAGTCGGGGACACCCTCGTACATCACGCTGGTGCAGCCGTTGGTCAGCGGCCCGTACACGATGTAGCTGTGACCGGTGACCCAGCCGATGTCGGCGGCGCACCAGTACACGGTGTCGGGCTGGATGTCGAAGATCATCTTGTGGGTCGCGGCCACGTGGGTCAGGTAGCCGCCGGTGGTGTGCTTGATGCCCTTCGGCTTGGCCGTGGTGCCCGAGGTGTAGAGGAGGAACAGCAGGTCCTCCGACTCCATGTGCTCGGGCTCGCACTCCTCCGACTCGCCGTCGACGAGCTCGTGCCACCAGTGGTCGCGGCCCTCGACCCAGCTGACCTCGCCGCCGGTGCGCCGCACCACCACGCAGTTCTTGACCGACGGCGCCCCCGAGAGGGCCTCGTCGGTGTTGACCTTGAGCGGGACCGTCTTGCCCCGCCGCCAGCCCTCGTCGGCGGTGATCACCAGGTTGGCCTGGGCGTCGTTGCAGCGGTCCCGGAGCGCGTCGGCGCTGAAGCCGCCGAAGACCACCGAGTGGGCGGCGCCGATGCGCGCGCAGGCGAGCATCGCCACCGGCAGCTCGGGGATCATCGGGAGATAGATGCCCACCCGGTCACCCCGCTTGACGCCCAGGTTCTTCAGCGCGTTGGCGAAGCGGCAGACGTCCTTCAGCAGCTGCGCGTAGGTGATCGTCAGGGTGTCGCCCGGCTCGCCCTCCCAGTGATAGGCGATCTGGTCTCCCCGGCCCGCCTCCACGTGGCGGTCGAGGCAGTTGTAGCTGACGTTGAGCTCGCCGCCGACGAACCACCTGGCGAAGGGGAGGTCCCATTCCAGGGTGGTGTCGAAGTCCTTGAACCAGGAGAGGTTCTCCCTGGCCATGCGCGCCCAGAATGCCTCTCGATCGGCCTCCGCCTCGGCGTAGATGCCGTCGTCCTTGACATTGGCCGTGGCGGCGAAGCCGTCGGGAGGCGGATAGGTCCGGCGCTCCTGCAGAAGTGCCTCGATCGTCCGCGCGTCGACGCTCACTACGTCATTCCTCCACACTCGTCCAGCTCGAATCTCCGGGGGCCCCCCATTCGGCCAGGGTGGGACCGTACGCACACGGGCACGAGTTCGGAAAGCCGCAGCCGGTGAGCGGTCGGAAGTCGCGGCTGAACGGTCGCCGCCGGCCACCGAGCGGCGCCGCGGCTTGCGCCTCGCCGGTCCGGTCACGATGATCGGCGCATGGGGGTCCTCGCAGGTCTGCTGGTCCAGGTCCTGCTCACCGCGATGGCGGCGGTCGCCGTCTACCTGCTGGTGAGCCGGCAGCGACGCAGCTTCGGCACCGCCGAGGACCGGGCCACCCTGCGCACCCTGGCCCTGGCCACCTCCACGATGGGGGCGCTGCGCCGCGGCCTCACCGCCAGGAGCGCGGCCGAGGTGCTGCCCGAGGTCGCCGAGCAGGCGGGGGCGGCGGTGGCGATCTACGACACCGGGGGCCTGCTCGCCTACGAGCCCGGCCCCACGGGGGCGGCGGGCGGGCACCGCCTCCACCTCGAGGACGACGCCGCCGGGGTGCTGGAGGCGCTGGGCACCGGCCGGCTGCGCCTCCTCCCCCTCCACGACGAGCCCGCCGGCGGCGGCTGCGGGCTGCGCGCCGCCGCGGTGGCGCCGCTGCTGGTCAACGACCGCGCCGTCGCCGCCCTGGTCTCGTACCACCCCCAGACCCCGGGACCGACGGCGCTGCAGATCACCTCCGACCTCGCCGAGCTGCTCGCCACCCAGCTGCGCCTCCAGCAGGCCGACCAGCAGCGGGTCGCCCTGGTGCGCTCGGAGCTGCGCGCCCTGCGCGCCCAGATCTCCCCGCATTTCATCTACAACACGCTGACCACGATCGCCTCGTTCATCCGCACCGACCCCGACCGCGCCCGCGAGCTGCTCACCCTCTTCGCGGACTTCACCCGCCAGGCCTTCCGCGGCCCCCAGGACGAGTTCGCGTCGCTCGCCGACGAGCTCGTCTACGTCCACCAGTACCTGCTCTTCGAGCAGGCGCGCTTCGGCGAGCGGCTGACGGTGCGGTACAAGGTCGAGCCCGAGGTGCTCAACGCCATCGTCCCCACCCTGGTGGTCCAGCCGCTGGTGGAGAACGCCGTGAAGCACGGCATGGAGTCGAGCACCGGTCGCGGCACCGTGAGCATCATCGCCGAGGACCGCGACGACGAGTGCTGGATCGTGGTCCGCGACAACGGCCGCGGCTTCGACGCCGCCGGCGTGGTCGGGGGCGGGGGGGGCGGCGCGCTCGCCAACATCGACCGGAGGCTGCGCGAGACCTTCGGGCCGACCCACGGGCTGAACATCGACTCGACGCCGGGCACCGGGACCTCGGTGCGGATGCGCATCCCCAAGTACCGCCCCGGGGTGCGGGTCTCGTGACCGCCGGCACCGAGGCCGGGCTGCGGGTGCTGGTCGTCGACGACGAGCGGCCGGCCCGCGACGAGCTCGCCTTCCAGCTGGGCAACCTCGACGACGTCGCCGAGGTGCTCCAGGCGGCCGAGGGCACCGAGTGCCTGCGCCTGCTGGAGAGCGCGGAGGTCGACGCCGTCTTCCTCGACGTCCGCATGCCCGGCCTCGACGGCCTGGAGCTGGGGCGGATCGTGCGCCTGCTGGCCAGGCCGCCGATGCTGGTCTTCGTCACCGCCTTCGACAGCTACGCGGTCGAGGCCTTCGGCCTGGCCGCGGTCGACTACCTGCTCAAGCCGGTGCGGCGGGAGCGGCTGCGGGCGACGGTGAAGCGCCTCGTCGAGACCCGACGCGGCCTCGAGGGCGCCACCGGCGCGGCCGGGCACCCCGAGGACGAGGACACCATGGGCGATCGCCTGCCGGTGCTCGCCCGCGGCCGCATCGTGCTCGTGAACGTCGCCGACATCCGGGTCGCCCTGGTCGCCGGCGAGCGGGTCATCGTGCACACCCACGAGGGGCGCTTCCAGGCGCGACACACCCTGGCGGAGCTGGAGCACCGCCTCCACGGCCGTGGCTTCCTGCGGGTCCACCGCGCCTACCTCGTCAACCTGCGGCACGTGCTCACCATCGAGACCTTCTTCAACGGCACCTACCTCCTGAAGCTGCGCAACGTGCCCGGCCTCACCGTGCCCGTCTCACGCCGCCACGCCAGCGACCTGCGCGCGGCGGTGCACCTCTAGCCCGCGTGGCCCAGCAGGGCCGCGATTCGGACCGGGCCGGCAGGCGGCTGCGCGACCTGCTCGAGCAGACCCAGGTCGGCGCCGTCTTCCTCACCGCGCTGATGCGCCGCCAGCTCCGGCTCAGTCTCGCCGTCACCGTCGCCTTCCTCGTCGGCCTCGGCATCCAGCCGGTGCTGCCGGTGATCTGGCCCCAGTACGGCGACGCCACCGTGCTCGGCCTGCCCCTGCCCTGGCTGGTGCTCGGGGTGCTGACGTACCCGGTGCTGGTGGTGCTCGGGCTGCTCTACGTGCGCCGCGCCGAGGGCATCGACGACGACTTCACGGACCTGCTGCAGTGATCGTCTCCGCCGGCGCCGTCGTCGGTCTGCTGCTGATGGCCACGCTCACGGTGGCGGTCGGCGCCTACGCGCGCCGCTACGCGCGCACCACCTCCGACTTCCTGGTGGCGGCGCGCGCGGTGCCGCCCCGGCTCAACGCGGCGGCGATCAGCGGCGAGTACCTGAGCGCCGCCTCCTTCCTCGGCGTCGCCGGGCTGGTGATGCAGTTCGGCTACGACGTGCTCTGGTACCCGGTGGGATACGCCGCCGGCTACCTGGTGCTGCTGGTGTTCATCGCCGGTCCGCTGCGGCGGTTCGGCGCGTACACGATCCCCGACTTCGCCGAGGGGCGGTTCGGCAGCCCCCGCTTCCGCCGCCTCGCGGTGGGGCTGGTCATCCTCATCGGCCTCTTCTACACCCTCCCCCAGATGAAGGCGGCGGGGATCACCGTGTCGACCGCCGCGGGGGTGCCCTACCCGGCCGGGGTGGCGATCGTCGCGGCGGTGGTGGTGAGCATCGTGGTCGCCGGGGGGATGCGGGGGATCACCCTGGTGCAGGCGATGCAGTTCGCGGTGAAGCTCTTCGCCATCAGCGTCCCGGTGTTCGTGCTGCTGATCCACTACGGCAGCCCCGCGCGGCTGGTGGGGGCGGCGGGCGCCGAGCCGGTGCCCCGGCTCACCACGTCCACCTCGTTCCGGGTGGGCGCCGGCGACCTCTGGTCGCTGAGCCGGCCGCTGACTCTCACCGTCGAGGGCCACGCCACCGCCACCCTGCTCCCCCCCGGCGAGCGCGGCGGCACCGCGCGCACCACCTACGTCGGGGTGCCCCTGTCCACCACATCCCAGCCCGCCGAGCCCCCGCGGCCGGTGGTCCTGGCGGGACGGAGCACCGTGCCCGCCGGGCGGGTGCGCTGGGAGCAGGACGCCCATGTGACCCTCGCCGCCGGCTCCCCGGCGCCGTTCGGCAGCGACACCCCGCCGAGCAGCGGCCGCGCCTGGCTGCACCCCTTCGGACCGCTCGCCGGGGGCAGCGGGCACCCGCTGCTGTTCACCTACTCGCTGATCATCGGCATCGTGTTCGGCACCATGGGTCTGCCCCACATCCTGGTGCGCTTCTACACCAACCCCGACGCCCGGGCGGCGCGGCGCACCGCGTGGTACGTGCTCGTGCTGGTCAGCCTCTTCTACATCTGGCCGCCGCTCTACGGGGTGGTCGGCCGGCTCCACGCCGCCCAGCTGTACACCACCAACCTGACCGACGCGGTGGTGCTCATCCTGCCGCGCCAGCTCGGCCCCCGATGGCTGGGCGAGGCGCTCGCCGCGGTGGTGGCCGCGGGCGCCTTCGCCGCCTTCGCCTCGACGCTGAGCGGCCTGCTGGTCTCACTCGCCGGCGCCCTCGGCCACGACGTCTACGGACGCTGGCTCCGCCCCGAGGCGAGCGCCCGGGCGCGCAGCCGCGCCTTCCAGCTCGGCGCCCTCGCGGCGGGAACGGTGGCCGCGGTGCTCGGGCTCTCGGTCGAGCACTTCGACATCAGCATCCTCGTCGGCTGGGCGTTCGCGATCGCCGCCAGCTCCTTCTTCCCCCTGCTGGTGCTGGGGATCTGGTGGCGCCGCCTGACCCTGCTCGGCGCGGCGACGGGGGCCACGGTGGGCGGGCTGGCCGCCACCGCCGGGATCGTGATCACCATGATCGCGTTCGTGAGCGCGCCGCTGGCGCGGCTGCTCGATGCCCACTCGGCACTCGCGGTGGTGCTCGCCCAGCCCGCGATCCTCACCATCCCGCTCGCGTTCTCGGTGATGGTCGGGCTCTCGCTGCTCGACGGCCGGGTGCCCCCCGAGGTGGGCGCGACGATGCTCCAGCTCCACGCCCCCGACCGCCTCGGCCTGCGCCGCGACTACGTGCCCGACTAGCCCGGGTGAGCCAGGCCCAGCGCTTCCTCCTCCTCCTCGTCGGGCTCAGCGCCGCGGCGGTGCTGCTGCGCGCGGTCTCCCGCCGGGCCCGGGTGCCCTACGCGGTGGTGCTCGCCGCCGGGGGGATCGCCGTCGGGCTGATCCCGGGGGTGCCCCGGCAGGTGATCAGCCCCGACCTCATCCTGCTCGCCTTCGTGCCCGGCCTGGTGTTCCAGGCCAGCCTGACCCTGGACCTGGGGTCGCTGCGCCAGGTGCTGGTGCCGGTGGGGCTGCTCGCCAGCGCCGGGGTCGCCATCAACGTCGCGGTGATCGGCGGCCTCGCCCACCTGCTGCTGGGGCTGCGCCTCACCGACGCCATGCTCCTCGGCGCCGTGCTCGCCCCCACCGACCCGATCGCGGTGGTGTCGATCCTCCGCCGCGGGAACGCCCCGGGGCGGCTCGCCGCCCTGCTCGAGGGCGAGAGCCTGCTCAACGACGGCACCGGCGTCGCCGTCTTCAGCGCGCTGCTGGTCTCGATCGGCTCCGGCGCCCCCACGGCGGGCGACGTGCTCGGCCGCTTCGCCCTCGAGACCGCGGGAGGCGCCGCCGTGGGCCTGGTGGTGGGCGCCCTCGGGGTGGCGCTGCTCCGCGCCTTCACCGAGCCTCAGGTCGAGATCCTGATCACCCTGGTGCTCGCGTACGGCGGCTACCTCGCCGCCGACCTCCTCGGGCTCTCCGGGATCATCGCCGTCGTCGCGGTGGGCATCGTCGTCGCCGGCACCGGCCGGCGGCTGCGCCTCCACGGCGAGGAGCTCACCGACTTCTGGGGGGTGCTCGCCTTCGTGCTCAACGCCATCCTCTTCCTGCTGGTGGGCACCGCCCTGCCCGCACACCGCCTCCTCGAGGCCGCCGGCATGGTGGTGGCGGCCTTCGGGCTGATGGTGGTGACCCGGGCGCTGCCGGTGTACGGCCTGCTGCTGCTCGCCGATCCCCGGGCACGGCGCGTCCCCTGGCGGTGGCGGCACCTGGCCTTCTGGGCGGGGCTGCGCGGTGCCCTCTCGGTGGCCCTGGCGCTCTCGCTCACCGGCAACCCCCGGGTCTCACCCCTGGTGCCCACCGTCGCCTACGGGGTGGTGGTGCTCTCCCTGCTGGTGCAGGGCGGGCTCGCCGGCGCCGTCGCCCGGCGGCTCGGCATCGGCGGGATCGACCGCGCCGACGCCGGCGGGGCGTCCCGCTGAGTCGCGGGACACCCCGGCCGGCGGGTGGGATGGTGGATCGGGTCAGGGAACCGTCTCGGTCTCGGTGACGGGCTCCTCGGCGCAGCGGTCGAGAAGCATCAGCCAGGCGGGAACGGTGAGGCTGGACGCCGCCGCCCTCACCGCCCGGCGGCACGCCAGGATGCGGCGCTGGTGCGCGGCACGCGCCAGCCGCTCCTGGTGGACCGCGTGCGCCAGCTCATGGTGCAGCAGCGGATGCATGGTGGAATCTCCCGTGGTTGGACACACAGTGCCGGCATCGCATCGGCGACGACGGCGACGACCTGGTCAGGACGCGAACACGCTCATCGGCATCTCGGCTTCACCTCCGTTGAATCCGCTGACAACGAAAAAGGACCGGGCGGTGACCGCTCCGATCCTCGGTGAGCCGGACGAGAACGTATCGGCTACCGGGTCGGTGCGCAGCCTCCGCGCATGCGGAACCAGTCTCGAATGACGAGGACCGGCGTCCGATGGGACTGCACCACGGGGGACCTCCTCTTCTGATCGTTCTGATCGCGGGCCACTCGCAGGGCGGCGGACGGGAGTGTATGGGCCTGCGCCGAAGCTGTCAACCGCAGCTGCAGGAATGTCACGAATCCGGGCGCACCCGCACCAGCCCTCGTCGTCGCCACTCCTTAAGCACCAGTCCTCGTCATCGCCACTCCTTAAGCACCCGAACCGGCGCACAGAGGGCCGCACGTTTGCACAAGGAATGCGTACACCGCATGGCAACGTTGCAGATCGCGCCGCGCCGCTGCATCAACCGGGGCAGCGCGATGTTGTGCACAGACCATGACGCGGCCATAACCGGTGCCCGTGGTAGCCTGCTGATGCTCTGCAGACGGCGCAGAACGCCGCGCCGGTAACGGGGACGAACGACGAATGACGCACACCTGGCGTGAGACGGCCGAATGCCTGCTCACCCACGCTCACGCGGCGCGCCTGCACCGGCGGCCCGCCGCGCCGAGATGAGGGGGACTTCGATGATCGAGGACGAGCCCTGGTGGGAGGACGTGGTCGGCGACCTGGTCGAGATCCTGCTCGAGCTCGACGAGGTGGGATGCGCGCGCCGCACCCTCGACGTCTACTGCAGCACCCAGCGGGCGCAGCGCTGGCGGGTCGGTGCGACCGTCGAGCTGCGCTGCCGCGCCCTCCTCAGCGCCGCCGGCGGTGATCTGCCCGGCGCCCTGGGCCAGCTCGACGCCGCCGTCGCCGGCCTCGACGACGCCTGGACGATCGACCTCGGCCGCGCGCTCCTCGCCCGCGGCAGCCTGCTGCGCCTGCTCGGGCGCACCTGGGAGGCCCGCTTCGACCTCAAGCGCGCCCTGGCGATCTTCACCCGCCACGGCCTCACCAGCTGGCGCTCCGCGGTGCTGCGTGCGCTGATCGGCACCGTCGACGCCGAGCCCGCCCCCGGCGTGTCCCCCGATCCCGCGCGCATCGTCGCCGAGCTCACCGGCGGCCACTGGTCCGACCACGAGATCGCCGCCCGCCTGCAGCTGTCCCTGCTCGCCGTTGAGCGCGAGCTCGGAGTGCCCTCGCTCGGGCTCCCCGTCGCCGAGTCGCTCTGAGGGGGCTGCGGGCGACACCTCGGGAATCACCGCTCGGCTGGGCTCGCGCCGCCGCTCAGGTGAGGACGGGGGTCGGGGTGTCGGGGTCGATTCGGTAGCGGTCCATGGCCTCGCTGACGACTGCCGGATCGATGCGCTCCTCGCGGCCGAGGGCGGCGAGGACGGCGACGACGATGTGGGCGGCGTCGGTCTCGAAGTGGCGGCGGAGCGCCTCGCGGGTGTCGCTGCGACCGTAGCCGTCGGTGCCGAGCACCGTGAAGGTGCCGGGGACGAAGCGGGAGATCTGGTCGGGGACGGCCCGGACGTAGTCGCTCACCGCCACCACCGGCGCCGGCGCGGCCGACAGCTGGGCGGTGACGTGGGGGACCCGCGGCCGCTTCTGCGGGTGCAGCCGGTTCCAGCGCTCGACGTCGAGGGCGTCGTTGCGGAGCTGCTGGTAGCTGGTCGCGCTCCAGACATCGGCGGCGACGTCGTGGTGCTCGGCGAGCAGGCGCTGGGCCTCGAGGGCGGCGAGCATGGCGGTGCCGCTGGCGAGCACGTGGGCGCGATGGCGGCGCGGCTCGGGCGCGGGCTGGTAGCAGTACAGCCCGCGGAGCACGCCCTCCTCGACACCCTCCGGCATCGCCGGCATCGGGAAGTTCTCGTTGTACAGGGTGATGTAGTAGAAGACGTCCTCGCCGTCCTGGTACATCCGGCGCATGCCGTCGCGGATCACCACCGCCAGCTCGTAGGCGAAGGCGGGGTCGTAGATGAGGACGTTCGGCACCACCGAGAACAGCAGCGGGCTGTGGCCGTCCTCGTGCTGCAGGCCCTCGCCGTTCAGGGTGGTGCGTCCGGCGGTGGCGCCGAGCAGGAAGCCGCGGCCGCGCGAATCGCCGAAGGCCCACACCAGGTCGCCGATGCGCTGGAAGCCGAACATCGAGTAGAAGATGTAGAAGGGGATCATCGCCTCGCCGTGGGTCGCGTACGCGGTGCCCGCTGCGGTGAAGCTGGCCATCGAGCCGGCCTCGGTGATGCCCTCCTCGAGGATCTGCCCGTCCGACGCCTCGCGGTAGGAGAGGACCATGTTGGCGTCGACCGGCTCATACTGCTGGCCGAACGGCGTGTAGATCTTCACCTCGCGGAAGAGCCCGTCCATCCCGAAGGTACGCGCCTCGTCGGGGATGATCGGCACCACCCGCTTGCCGATCTGCTTGTCGCGGAGCAGGTTGCGGATGATGCCGGCGAACGCCATGGTGGTGGACGCCGAGCGGCCGCCCGAGCCCGCCAGGGGCTCGTTCCACACGCCGGCGTCGACCACCGGCAGCGGCTTGGAGCGCACCACCCTGCGCGGCACCGAGCCGTGCAGCATCCGGCGGCGCACCCGCAGGTACTCGACCTCCTCGGAGTCGTCGCCGGGGTGGAAGTAGGGCGGCGTGCCCTGCTCCAGCTGGCGGTCGCCGATGGGGAGCTCGAGGGTGTCGCGGAACGCCTTGAGCTCCTGGTCGCTCATCTTCTTGATCTGGTGGGTCGAGTTGCGCGCGGTGAACCCCGGACCCAGCGCCCATCCCTTGATGGTGTGGGCGAGGATGACCGTGGGCGCGCCCTCGTACTCGGTGGCCAGCTTGTAGGCCGCGTAGAGCTTGCGGTAGTCGTGGCCGCCGCGCCGCAGGTGGGTCAGCTCCTCGTCGGAGAGATGCGCGACCATCCGCTGCAGCCGCGGGTCGGGGCCGAAGAAGTGCTCGCGGATATACGCACCGGTTTCGGTCGCGTACTTCTGAAACTGGCCGTCATTGGTGGTGTTCATCTTGTTGACGAGCACGCCATCGACGTCGCGGGCGAGCAGGTCGTCCCACTCCCGGCCCCAGATCGCCTTGATGACGTTCCAGCCGGCCCCGCGGAACACCGCCTCCAGCTCCTGGATGATCTTCCCGTTGCCGCGCACCGGGCCGTCGAGCCGCTGCAGGTTGCAGGAGACCACGAAGATCAGGTTGTCGAGCTGCTCGCGGGCGGCGACGCCGAGGGCGCCCAGCGACTCGGGCTCGTCGCACTCGCCGTCACCGAGGAAGCACCACACCCGCGACTCCGAGGTGTCGGCGATGCGGCGGTTGAGCAGGTAGCGGTTGAAGCGCGCCTGGTAGATGGCGTTGAGCGGGCCCAGTCCCATCGAGACGGTGGGGAACTCCCAGAAGTCGGGCATCAGCCGCGGATGCGGGTACGAGCTGAGGCCCTGGCCGCCCACCTCCTGGCGGAAGTTGTCGAGCCGGGCCTCGCTGAGCCGGCCCTCGAGGAAGGCGCGGGCGTAGACCCCCGGGGCGGCGTGGCCCTGGTAGAAGACCTGGTCGCCGGCCCGGCCGTCGTCCTTGCCGTGGAAGAAGTGGTTGAAGCCCACCTCGTAGAGCGACGCCGACGAGGCGTAGGTGGAGATGTGGCCGCCGATCCCCTCGGAGCGCTTGTTGGCGCGGGTGACCATGACCGCGGCGTTCCAGCGGACGATGCGCCGGATCCGCCGCTCCATCTCCTCGTCGCCCGGGAACCACGGCTCGCGGTCCGGGGGGACGGTGTTGATGTAGTCGGTCGAGACCAGCGAGGGCAGGCCGACCTGCTGCGCGCGGGCCCGCTCCAGCAGCTTGGTGACCAGGAAGCGGGCACGCGTGCGTCCACCCATGGCAACCACGGACTCGAAGGAATCGAGCCATTCACGGGTCTCGTCGGGGTCGACGTCAGGAAGCTGTGTATGGAGCCCGTCGAAGGTCATGAGGTGTCGCTCCGGCGAGTGCTGACGACTCGGGATTGAGCACCCTGTATACCACCCCGCCCCCTCCGGTTGACTTCCCGCGGAGGGGTCTGCTCCGTTGACGCCG
The DNA here is from genome assembly GCA_036495095.1 of Candidatus Dormiibacterota bacterium. Lineage (NCBI taxonomy): Bacteria > Bacillati > Candidatus Dormiibacterota > Candidatus Dormiibacterota bacterium. The sequence goes on from DASXNK010000025.1 coordinate 17,046, forward strand.
GTGTCAGCCAGCGCCGAGCACGTCGTCGCCGGTGGCGGCGACGACGTGCGTCGAGTAGCGGATGTCCCCGATCTGCAGGCGGCCGAGGGCGGCGACCGCGGAGGCGAGGGTGCGGTAGCCGACGCAGAGGGCGGGCCCGTCCGGGCACTCCAGGATGGCATACATCACAAACTTCCCCGTTGCGGTGCGGCGCTGGTGGCGGATTTCCGTTCGTCGTCGATGGTAACGACGCGACCTGCCCCAGACATTGTGCGGGTAGCAACAATTGACGAGGGCTTGGTTATGACCGATCACGTTTCGGTGACAGCCCTGGTCAGGTCAGCGGATCAACCCGCGCTCGCGCAGCGCGGCCACCGCGGTGACGGTGCGGTCGACCGGCGACTCATGGGCGACCCACTGCGCCAGCTCGCGCAGCGCCGTGGCGCGTTCGGTCCGGGCCTCGAAGCCGAGCAGGTCGCGAGCCCTCCGCACGTCGGCGATGCAGTGACGGATGTCGCCGGCGCGGACGTCGCCGGTGATCTCGGGCTCGAGGTCGACCCCGAGCTCGGCGGCGAGCGCGCCGGCAAGCTCGGCCACGGTCAGCGACACCCCGGTGCCGACGTTGATCGCGTGCCCGGGCGCGCCGGGTGCGTCGATGGCGAGCAGGTTGGCGCGGACCACGTCGGAGACGTGCACCAGGTCGCGCCGCTGCGCGCCGTCCTCGAAGATCAGCGGGCGGCGTCCACCCAGCAGCCGGGTGCAGAAGATCGCCGCCACCCCGGTGTAGGGGTTGGACAGCGCCTGCCTCGGACCGAAGACGTTCAGGTAGCGGAGCGCCACCGTCTCCAGCCCGTGGGCGTGCCCGGTGGTCAGGGTCAGCTCCTCGCAGTCGCGCTTGGAGACGGCGTACGGCGAGGCGGGCTGGAGCGGGTGGGTCTCGGCGGTGGGCACCGGCGTGACCGCGCCGCCGCACCCCGGGCAGCGGTTCTCCCAGCGGCCGGCGTCGAGGTCGGCGCGGCGGCGCAGCCCGGGAGCGACCACGCCGTGTTCCGGGCACCGGTACGCGCCCTCGCCATAGACCACCATCGACGAGGCGGCCACCACCCGGCGCAGGGTGTCGCGGCGGCGCAGCGCCTGCTCGAGAAGCACCGCGGTGCCGCCGGCGTTGACGTCGACGTAGCGGTGGATCTCGTACATCGACTGGCCGTTGCCGACCATCCCACCCTGGTGGAGCACCACCTCGACGCCCTCGAGGGAGCGACCCACCGCGACCGGGTCGCGGAGGTCGCCGGTGATCAGCTCCGCCCCCGGGTTCAGGAAGCGCGGCCGGCCGCCCTCGTGCGCCTGGGGATCCAGGTTGTCGAGGATGCGCACCGCGTGGCCGGCGGCCAGCAGCGCGTCGACGAGATGGCTGCCGACGAAGCCGGCGCCGCCGGTGACGAGGACCCTGCTCATGGGACCGCGCAGCCTCGGGCACGCGGGTTGCGGCGCGATGACGGGCCCCGACTTCGGCACGCAACACGCCGCCTCCAGACTGCCCGCATGGCCGCCCCCCAGGTCCTCCGCCCTGGCTCCGCGTGGTCGCGCCGGTGAGGCTGGGAGGCGCCGGCCCGGTGCGGCTGGAGCGGTGGTTCGCCGGCCACGGCGCGCCGCCGCCGCTCGACCTCGCCCGCAGCGGGGCCGCGGGGCTCAGCGTCCGCGACCTGCTCGGGCTGGCCGGCCCGGAGGCGGTCGACGAGTACCTCGGCCTCTCCCTCGACTACGGCGACGGCGGCGGCGGCGAGCGGTTGCGCGCCGCGGTGGCCGGCGCCGGCGGGGCGCGCCGGACGGAGGAGGTGGTGATCACCCACGGCGCCGTCGAGGCCATGCTCCTCGCCTGCGCCGCCGCCGCCGGCCCCGGCGACCGGGTGGTGGTGGGCACGCCCGCGTACGAGGGGCTGCTCCGCGCCCCCGAGGCGGCCGGCGCCGAGGTGGTGCGGGTGCCGGTCTGGCGCCCCGGACGCAGCCGCCTCGACCTCGGGCCGCTGCTCGACGGGCTGCCCCCCGCCACCCGCGCGGTGCTCCTCAACTCGCCGCAGAACCCCACCGGCGCCGTGGTCGACGCCGCCGAGCTCGAGGCCCTCGCCGCCCGCTGCGCCGCCGCCGGCGCGGTGGTGGTGGTCGACGAGGTGGCGCGGGGAACCCTCGACCCGGCGGCGCCCAGCCTCACCGGGAGCGCCGCGTTCGCCACCGGGGCGGTGGTGGTGCTCGGCGACGTCAGCAAGGCGCTGGGCCTCGGCGGCCTGCGGGTGGGCTGGGTGAGCTGCGCCCGTCCCTCCCTCCTCGCCCGGGTGGCGGCGCTCAAGGACATCACCAGCCTCGGCACGGCGGCGCCGAGCGAGCTGCTGGCGGCGCTCGCCCTCGAGCACCGGCGGACCCTCGCCGCCCGGGTCGCCCGCACCGCCACCGCCAACCTCGCCGCCCTCGGCGGCTGGGTCGGGACGATCGGGGGCGCGGTGCTGACCGCCCCCGCCGACGGGCTGGTCGCCTTCCCCCGCCTGCCCGCGGCGATCGCCTCCCCGCTCCGGCTGGAGCGGCTGCGCCGCGAGGCCGGGGTGGCCGCCGTCCCCGGCGGCCTCTTCGGCGTCCCCGGCCGGGTGCGGCTCGGCCTCGGCGCCCCACCCGGCCGGTTCACCCGGGCGCTCGAGGCGATGGCCGGGCGGGCCTGAGCGGGCACAATCCTCCGGGTGTCCACCCCAGCGCCGCCCGACGAGTGGGAGATCGACCGCCTCGACCTCGACGCCTACCTGGCGCGGGTCGGGCTGGAGGGGGCGCCGCCCCGGACACCGCGGGGACTGAAGCGGCTGCACCGCGCCCACGCCGCCGCCATCCCCTTCGAGAACCTCGACATCCCCCTGGGCCGGCCGATCCGGCTCGATCTCGACGCCATCCAGACCAAGCTGGTCACCGGAGGACGGGGTGGCTACTGCTACGAGCACAACCTCCTCTTCGCGGCGGTGCTCGAGCGCCTCGGCCTGGGGGTGCGGCGGCTCTCCGCCCGGGTTCGCATGGGCTCCACCTCGATCCGCCCCCAGTCGCACATGCTGCTGTGGGTCGAGGCCGAGGGCATCGACTGGCTCGCGGACGTCGGCTTCGGCGGCGAGGGCCTGCGCGAGCCACTGCCCCTCGCCGACGGCGCGGTCACCGCGGCGGCGGGCTGGAACCACCAGCTCTCACGCGAGGACGAGCGCACCTGGGTGCTGCGCTCGCTCCACCCCGACGGCTGGTTCGACCTCTACGCGTTCACCCTCGACCCCCAGCACCGGATCGACTACGAGGTCGTCAACCACTACCTCTCGACCCACCCGCGGTCGGCCTTCGCCGCCCGGGTCCTGGCGCAGCGCTCGACGCCGGAGTGGCGGCTGACCCTCACCGGGCTGCGGCTGGTCGAGACCCACCCGGACTTCACCGAGACCGTCGAGGAGCTCGACGGCGCCGCCCTGGCGAGCACGCTGCGGGATCGCTTCGGCATCGCCCTCGACGACGGTGAGGTGGCGCAGCTCCTCGCCGTGGCTCAGGCGGAGCGGGCCAGCCCCAGCAGCGGAGCCTCCTCACCCACCAGCGCGTAGCCGAGCGCCTTCCAGCCGCCGACGCCGTCGACCATGGACTCGACGTTCGCGTAGCCGAGGCGCATCACCGACTCGGCGGCGAGCAGCGACCGCGTCCCGCCGGCGCAGTAGAGGGTGATCGGGGTCTCGCGATCGGGCACCCGGTCCTCGAGCAGGACCTCGATGTAGCTCTTGCTGATGTGGATGGCGCCGGGGAGGTGACCGGCCTCGTACTCGCCGCGCTCGCGCACGTCGATGATGAGGTGGGGGTCGGGCTTCGGCCGCGCGTGGACCGCCTCGGGGGTCACCTCGGGGACGACCTGACGAACCGCCGCCAGCAGGTCCCGCGCGCTCATCGCCATGACGGCGACTCTACGAAGGCGCCCGGCGGTTGTCAAACTATCTGGATCGGGTTAGTCAACAATCGGGGTCGGGTCAGCCGGTGGGGAGGCTGAACCAGAAGTGGGCCGAGCCGGGTCGCGCCTCGGCGCCCACCCGTCCTCCCGCCCCCTCGACCAGCTGCTTGACGATGGCGAGGCCGATCCCGGCGCCGCCGCGGGCCCGGTCGCGCGATTTCTCGACCCGGTAGAAGCGCTCGAAGAGGTGGGGCAGGTCGGCGGCGGGGATGCCCTCGCCGGAGGCGGTGGTGTTGGCCACCCGCACCACCGCGTGGCCCTCCTCGAGCCCGGCGCCGACGGTGGCCCGCCCCCCCTCGGGGGTGTAGCGGAGCGCGTTCTGGAGCAGGTTGGCGAGCACCTGGGCGAGCTGGTCGGGGTGGGCTCGGACCACCAGCCGGGCGGGGAGGTCGACCTCGAGGTCGATCCCGGCGCGCTGGAAGCCGGGCTGGTAGAGCTCGACCGCGGCGCGCACCGCCTGGGCGAGGTCGGCGTCGACCGGCCGCAGCGAGCGACCGGCGTCGCCCTCGGCGAGGACGTCGAGCGAGCGCGAGAGCCGCACCAGCCGGTCGGCCTCCTCGTGGAGCGAGGTGAAGGTCTCGGCGCTGGGCGGGATCACCTCGTCGCGCAGCGCCTCGAGGTAGCCCTTGAGGTTGGTGAGCGGGGTGCGGAGCTCGTGGGCGGTGTTGGCGATGAGCTCGCGGCGCATCCGCTCCTGCTCCTCGAGGCTCTCGGCCATGCGGTTGAAGGCCTCGGCGATGGCCCGCGCCTCCTCGATCCCCACGTCGGGCACCCGGGCCGCATAGTCGCCGCCGGCGATGCGCCGGGCCGCCTCGACGATGCGCCCGAAGGAGCGCGCCACGCCGTGGGCGAGGACGCCGGCGACGACCACGCAGACCACCGCGGCGGCGAGCAGCGCCCAGACGAAGGTGTGCCCGATCGAGGAGTTGAACATCGCCCGCGAGTCGGCGGCGGAGGCGCCGTGGCGCAGCATCAGGTCGTCGAAGGTGGAGCGGCCGACGTCGAACACCCCGGTGGCGATGATCGTGACCGCCACCGCGGTCACCAGCAGCGAGGCCAGCGCCAGCCGGACGGCGATCCGCCGCGGCCGGATCACCCGACGGGCTCGGGCGCCGCCCGGTAGCCGGCGCCGCGCACCGTGGCGATGTACCGGGGCACCTCGGCGTCGTCGCCGAGCTTCTCGCGCAGCCGGCGGATGTGCACGTCGATGGTGCGGTCGAGCACCTCCACGTAGGTGTTCCCGTAGAGCGCGTCGAGAAGCATCTCGCGGGTCAGCACCCGGCCGTCGGCCTCGACCAGGGCGGCGAGGAGGCGGAACTCCGCGGTGGTGAGCTGGAGCAGCCGGCCCTGGCGGGTCACCTGGTGGCGGTCGAGGTCGATGACCAGGTCGGCGTGGCGGAGCACCCCGCGGTCGCCGTCACGGCCGGCGGCGCGGGCGCTGCGGCGCAGGATGGCCTGGACCCGCACCACCAGCTCCGCGGGCGAGAAGGGCTTGGGGAGGTAGTCGTCGGCGCCCTGGTGAATGCCGGCGACGCGGTCGTCGGTGGAGCCGAGCGCGGAGAGCATCAGCACCGGGATGTCGGAGCGCTCGCGCAGCCGGCGGAGCACGCCGAGGCCGTCGAGCTCGGGGAGCATCACGTCGAGGACCACCAGCTGCGGGGCGTGGGCCTCGATCGCCGCCAGCGCGGCCCGGCCGTCGCGCGCCTCGACCACGGAGAAGCCCTCGCGCTCGAGGTAGGTGCGGACCAGCGAGACGATCTTGGCGTCGTCGTCGACGACCAGCACGGGGGCGGTGGAGCTCATCGCTGAGCGCAGTGTACGGAGGGCCCGTGTCGGCGGCGTGACTCCGCGCGATGTGAGTGCGCAGCCGTAGGTTTTCGTGCAACCGCCGCGTCATAGACGTGAGGACCGCGTCGACCAGCGGTCCGCTCAGCATCAGGAAGGGAGAAGGACCATGAACCTCCGACGCGTCGCCGCCACCGTGCTGGCCGCCGGGTCGCTGGCCGCCGCCGTGGGCACCACCGCGATGGCCGCCAGTGCCTCGACCACCCCGCCCACGACCACCGTCCACCACCGGCACACCTGCGTGACCCCTCAGCCGGGAACGGCTCCCGGGAAGAAGTGCGTCCAGAAGCCGAAGCCCACGCACACTCCGAAGCCGACGCACACCCCGAAGCCCACGCACACGCACAAGCCCCATCCCACGCATCCGGCGCACCCCTAGCGCCCTCTGACCGCCGGCGCCCCTCCGAACGAGGGGCGCCGGTGCCGTCATCCGACCGAGATCCGCGACCGTCATGATCGCGCCCCGTGAGCACCGGAACCGACGCGCCCCCCCGCTGCACCGTGGTCATCCCCGCCCTCGACGAGGCGGGCGCCATCGCCGAGGTCGTCCGCCGCGTGCCCGCGGGGCTGGGCGCCGACGTCCTGGTCGTCGACAACGGCAGCCGCGACGGCACCGCCGCGGTCGCCGCCGCCGCCGGGGCCCGGGTGGTCCGCGAGCCCCGCCGCGGCTACGGACGCGCCTGCCACACCGGCGTCGCCGCCAGCCCCGACGCCACCGTGGTGGTCTTCATCGACGGCGACGGCAGCATGCCCCCGGAGGCGATCGACGCCCTGGTCGCGCCCATCCTCGAGGGCCGCGCCGACCTGGTGTGCGGGTCGCGCACGGCGCGCCGCGAGCCCGGCAGCATGCCCGCCCACCAGGCCCTCGGCAACCGCCTCGCGCTGCTGCTGCTGCACCGCCTCTATGGGGTGCGGCTCACCGACCTCGGGCCCTACCGGGCGGTGCGCGGCGAGCTGCTCCGGGACCTGGGCATGCGTCCCTCGCGCTTCGCCTGGCCGGCGGAGATGCTCGCCCGGGCGGCGCGGCGCCGGGCCCGCATCGTCGAGATCGACGTCGGCTACCGGCGGCGGACGGCGGGGACGTCGAAGGTGGGCGGCAGCCTGCGGGGCAGCCTCGGCGCCGGGCTGGGGATCATCGGCGCGCTGCTCTGGCACCGGGTGGCGCCGCGGTGAGGCCCGGGGACCTGATGGTGGTGCTGATGCGCTGGCCGGTGCCGGGCGCGGGGAAGAGCCGGCTCGCCGCCGCGCTCGGCGCGGAGACCGCCCACCGGCTCCACCGCGGCTTCGTCGCCGACACCCTGGCCTGGTCGGCGGGCTGGCCCCGGCTGATCGCCTTCAACCCGCCCGAGGCGCGGCCGGAGGTGGCCCGGGCGGCGCCGGGCGCGGCCCTCGCCGCCCAGCCCGCCGGCGACCTCGGCGCCCGGCTCGCCCACGCCTTCGGGTGCGGCTTCGCCGCCGGGGCGCGCCGGGTGCTGCTGGTGGGCAGCGACAGCCCCACCCTCCCCGAGACCCTGCTCGAGGCCTGCGTCGAGGCGGCCGGCCCGGACGCGGTGGCGCTGGTGGGGGCGCTCGACGGCGGCTTCGTGGCCATGGCCGCGGCCCGGGCAGAGGCGGCGCGGCTGCCGGCGGTGTTCGACGGCGTGGAGTGGAGCACCTCGCGCACCGCCGCCCAGGTGACCGCACGCGCGAGCGCCGCCGGCCTCGAGGTGCGCGACGCGGGCGGCTGGTACGACGTCGACGAGCTCGCCGACCTCGACCGTCTCGCCGGCGACCTCGACCGCGACCCGGGGCGCGCGCCGCACACCGCGGCGGCGCTCGCCGGCTCCGGCCGGTGACGGCGGCGCCGTGCCCGCGGGCCCGCTGAGGACCCGCGAGCTCACCCCCTGGCTGATCGGCGGGGTGGCCGCGGCGGTGCTCCTCGCGGTCGCCGCGCTGCGCTGGGCCACCTTCCACAGCACCGCCTACGACCTCGCGTTCTTCGACCAGGTGGTGTGGAACGCCTCGGTGGGGAACGGGCTGCGCTCCAGCTTCCTCGACTACGGCTTCTTCGGCCAGCACCTCGAGCCCGCCCTCCTGCTCCTGGTGCCGCTCTACCGGCTCCACCCCGGCCCGCTCTGGCTGCTCGGCGCCCAGTCGCTCGCCCTCGGCCTCGCGGTGGTGCCGCTGTGGGCGCTCGCCCGCGAGTGGCTCGGGACCCGGCGCGCGGCGCTCGCCGCCGTGGTCGCGTACCTCCTCCAGGTGGGCCTCGCCCGGGCCGCTGGCTTCGACTTCCACACCGAGGCGCTGGCGGTGCCCTTCGTGTTCCTCGCCCTGCTCGGCGCGGCCCGGGGCAGCACCCCGATCCTCCTGCTCGCCGGCGCCGTCCCGCTGCTCTGCAAGGAGGACGGCGCCCTGGTGACCATCGGCGTCGGCCTGCTCGCGATGGCGGTGCACCGCCGCCGCGCCGGGCTGGTGCTCGCCGGCGGCGGGCTGGCGGCGGGGACGCTGGCCACGCTGGTGCTGATGCCCCGGCTTCGGGGCGGCGCCGCCGGCGACCTCATCGATCGCTACCGGTACATCGGCGCCACCCCGGCCGCGGTGGTGGCCCACCTGGTGACCTCCCCCCAGACCTGGCTCGGCCACCTGGTCTCCGCGCCCGCCGGGCCCGCGCTGCTGCTCGCCCTCGCCGGCGCCGGGCTGCTGCCGCTGCTGCGTCCCGCCGCCCTCGCCGCCTGCCTGCTGCCGCTGCTGCTCGCCCTGCTCGCCGCCGACCCGTTCCAGGGCGGGCTGCGCCTCCACTACGGGCTGCCCGCGGTGCCGCTGCTGGTCGCCGCCGCCCTGCTGGGGTGGCGCAGCCCGCGGGGCCGGAGGCTCGGCGCCGCCGCGCCCGCGCTGCTGGTCGGGGGCGCCGCCGCCACCTGGCTGCTGGCGGCGCCGCTGCCCTGGGGGCCCGGCCCCGACCGCATCGAGCTCGGCGGGCTCGATCGCGCCGCCGCCGCCGCCGCCGCGCTGGGGCGGATCCCGGCGGGGGCGCCGGTGGCCGCCACCGGGTCGCTGCTCACCCATCTCGCCGACCGGCCCGTGGTCCTCGAGCTGCCCGCCGGGGTCGGGGTCGCCTGGGTGGCGGTGGACGGGTCCGGGGTGCTGGGCTCGCAGAGCCGCGCCGCTGGCTACGACGCCGCCGTGGCGGCGCTCCCCGGGCGGGGCTACCGCCGCGTGGCCACCGGCGGCGGGGTGACGGTCTGGCATCTCGGGGACTGACGGCCGGCGTGGTCGCCCACGCCGGCCGTCTCCCCCCTCACGCGGAGCCCGTGCCCCCGAGGGGGCCGCGAGCTCAGTCGCCGCTGTTGTTGCCGCTGCCGACCAGCGTGCCGTTGATGTCGATGTTGTCGATGACCGCCAGGCCGGGCATGCCGCCGGCGGTGTCGGTGCCCTCGTCGAAGGTGATGTCCATCACCGACACGTGCTGCCCGGCGGGGATCGGCGGGAAGGTGTTGGCGCCGTTGGCCGGGTCGAAGCGCACCCGCGACCAGCCGGCCACCGGGGTGTTGGGGGTCACGGTGCCGTTGGTGCAGGCGCCCACGAAGTGCACGACGGTGGGATCCTCGACGGTGATCACGTCGAAGCGCGGAGCACCGCCGGAGCAGTGGCTGCCGTCGCGCACGTCGTAGCCGAGCTCGGTGAGCACGATGCCCTTGACGCCGCGGATGGTCGCGCCGGCCGCGGAGTTGGTGGCGGTGGGCGCGTTCTTCGACAGCAGGAGGCCCTTGCGGTTCTTCTTGCCGTTGTTGTCGTCCAGACCCAGGTTCTTGGTCCACTGCGAGGTGACGGTGTGGGTCTTGCCCGGGTCGTAGTTCGCGGCCTTGACCTCGAACTTCTTGCTGTCGGCGTTGGCGGCCTGCATGGCCCCGGTGGCGCCGACCGTTGCGGCGACGCCCGCAACGAAGAACAGCTTGCTCAGTCTCATGAATCTCTCCCTTCCCCTGGCGCCCGGCTGGTGTCGCCGCCGCCGTTGACGGTGCTGAATGGAACGCGTCACACGCGCCCCACAACTACCTCCAACGGCGTGGGGAAAGAGTTCTTGCGGCACCTCCATCGGGTGTGGGGAACGACGGCCGGCGCGGGCTTGCCGCGCCGGCCGTCTCCCTCCCTGACAACCGTGACCGACCGATCCCACGGGATCGTCCGTCAGCGGGGAGCTTCCTCAGACATGTTGAGGACGAGGCTGTCATGAACGCGGGCAGCGTGACGGCGCACCGTCCCACCCGCCCGGGCGGTGGCAGGCACCCGAGGTGCCGCCCGCATCGTGTCCAGTCCCTTCCTGCCGCGGCTCTCGCCCCGGCATCTGTCTGCCTGGGATCATATCCCAGCTTTCGCGGAATGGTACGGATCCGTGCATTCGCGTGCATTCGTGCGTTTTGTAGTCTTCACCCGTGAGCCCCTCCCCGCGCCCCCCCGGTGGTGACGAGCTGGCGGGCTGGTGCGCCCGGGTGATCGCGGCGATGACCGCGTGGGAGGAGGGCTTCGGGCCGGCGCCCGGCCACCCCGCCCTCGAGCTCGGGTCCGCCCGGGTCGAGGCCCTGCTCGACGAGCTCACCACCCGGCTGCGCGACAACTACCCGTTCTTCCACCCTCGCTACGCCGGCCAGATGCTGAAGCCGCCCCACCCCGCCGCGATCGCCGCCCACCTCGCCACCATGCTCGTCAACCCCAACAACCACGCCCTCGACGGCGGCCCGGCGACGGCGAGGATGGAGCGCGAGGCGGTGGCGATGCTCGCCGGCATGCTGCACCTTCCCGAGGACGGCCTCGGCCATCTCACCAGCAGTGGCACGGTGGCCAACCTCGAGGCCCTCTTCGTCGCCCGCGAGCTCCACCCCGGACGGGGGGTCGCCTGCAGCGAGGAGGCGCACTACACCCACCGTCGGATGTGCCACCTGCTCGGCATGGGCTGCGAGCCGGTCGCCGCCGACCCCGCCGGGCGCATCGACCTCGACGCCCTGGAGACGGTGCTGTGCACCGGCCGGGTCGGCACCGTGGTGCTGACCGCCGGCACCACCGGGCTCGGCGCGGTCGACCCCGTCGACGAGGCGCTCGTCCTCGCCCGCCGCCACGGGGTGCGGGTGCACGTCGACGCCGCCTACGGCGGTTTCTTCGCCATCCTCGCCTGGGCGGGCGACGCCGCGGTGCCGGTGGCGGCGCTGCGGGCGATCGGCGGCTGCGACTCCGTGGTGGTCGACCCCCACAAGCACGGGCTGCAGCCCTACGGGTGCGGGGCGGTGCTCTTCCGCGACGCCTCGGTGGCCCGGCTCTATGCGCACGACTCGCCCTACACCTACTTCACCGCCGCGGAGGGGCACCTCGGCGAGATCAGCCTGGAGTGCTCCCGGGCCGGCGCCGCGGCGGCGGCGCTCTGGCTCACCCTGCAGGCCTTCCCGCTCACCGCCGGCGGCCTCGGCGCGGTGCTCGCCGCCGGGCTGCGGGCGGCACGCCACTGGTGGGAGCTGCTCGGGGACTCGGAGACGCTGACCCCGGTGCTGCGTCCCGAGCTCGACATCGTCACCCTGGTGCCCCGCGCGCCACGCTCACTCTCCGCCCTCGACGCCGCCTGCCGGGCGATGCTCGAGGAGGGCATGGCCGGCCCCGACCCGGTCTTCCTCAGCCTGCTGCGCGTCGACGCGGGCCGTCTGCTCGCCGCGCTGCCGGGCCTGGCCCGCGACGCCGCCGCGGCCCGGGTGCTGCGCAGCGTGCTGATGAAGCCGGCGCACGAGCTCTGGGTGGAGCGGCTGCACGCGAGGGTGGAGGGGCTCGCCCTCAGCGCAGGCGGCGCCAGCAGGTGAGCACCGTCCGGTAGTTGAGACGGATGCTCCCGCCGAGCCGGTCGACGACGTCGCCGACCGCCTCGAGCAGGCGGGCCCGGTCGGCGTCGGGCAGCACCCGGTGATCGCTGTGGGTGCCGAGCAGCTCGAGCCAGCGCTCCCGCGAGTAGTCGCGCGCCCACTCGTAGGCGAAGGTCTCCGCGGGGCCGAAGGAGCCGGCCGTGGTGAGCGCCTCGTCGTGGCTGACGGCGCGCTGCGAGCCCATCGTGCCGAGCGGTGCGGAGCCCCCGCGCATCGCCGGGACCAGCCGCGAGTACACCTCGTCGAGGGCTGCCTGGGTCTCGGGATCGTGGGTGCCCCGGTTCCAGAAGAGGGCGAGCCGTGCCTCCGGACGCAGCGCCTGCGCCGCCGCCCGGGCGCCGCCGTGGGGGTCGACCCAGTGCCACGCCTGGCCGCACACGGCGAGGTCGAACCGGCGCCCGGCGGCATCCCAGTCCTCGAACCTGGACACCTCGACCTCGAGCCCGTGGGCGCGGGCGAGGGCCGCCATCCGCGGGTCGGGCTCGACCCCGAGCACCTCGCAGCCGCGCTCGACCAGCAGCCGGCCCGCCTTGCCGGTGCCGCAGCCGACGTCGAGGACCTGGCGCGGGCCGGTGGAGACGAGCTCGTCGATCAGCGCCGTCGGGTACGAGGGCCGCTCGCGGTCGTAGGCGTCGGGGTCGTCACCGAAGGAGACGGCGCGGCGGCGGTCGTCGTGGAGCACCCCGCCATGGTGTCAGACGGCCGCGTCTCCGAGGTAGGCGGCGAACCCGGGCCAGCGCTCCACCATCTGGCGCTCCAGCTCCGGGGTGAGCGGCAGGTAGGTGCCGGACGCCTCGGCGACGACCCCGCCGCCGGAGAGCAGCAGCCGCCCCCTGGTGGTGATCACGCGGCGGCGCAGCCCGGTCATCCATCCCTCCACGCGCAGCGGCGTCCCCGCCGGCGCGGGTCCGCGGTAGCGCACCTCGAGGCGTGCGGTGACCGTCCACCGGCGCAGCAGCACGGTGCTGCGGCCCATGACGTCGTCGAGCACCGCCGAGACCAGGCCGCCGTGGGCGACGCCGGGGAAGCCGACGTGGAGCAGCGCGTCAGGGGTCCACTCGCCGGCCACGCGGTGGGGCGGCAGGCCGGAGCCGGGGTCGGCCTCGCCCTCGAGGCTCTCGAGCCGGTACTGGATCTGGAGGCCGTGAGGGTTGCGCAGACCGTGGACGAAGTTCAGCTGGAACTCGGTGCGATCGTTGAGCCAGGCGTCGTCGAGCAGGACCGGCGGCCGCGCCTCGCTCAGGACAGCCGCTCCTGGCCGCCCATGTAGCCGCGGAGCACCTCGGGGACGAGGATCGACCCGTCCTCCTGCTGGTAGGTCTCGAGCACCGCGTCGAAGGTGCGCGGCACCGCCAGGGCGCTGCCGTTGATGGTGTGGAGGAAGCGGGGCTTGGCCTGCGCCGCCGGCCGGTAGCGGATGTCGGCGCGACGCGCCTGGAAGTCCGCGAAGACGCTGCAGGAGGAGACCTCGAGCCAGCGCTCCATCCCCGGGCACCAGGCCTCGAGGTCGTACTTCTTCCACTGCGCGAAGCCCATGTCGCCGGTGCACATCAGCAGCACCCGGTAGTGGATCCCGAGGCCCTGCAGCACCGACTCGGCGTCGGCGACCAGGCCCTCGAGCTCGTCGAGCGAGCCGTCCGGCTCGACGAACTTCACCAGCTCCACCTTGTCGAACTGGTGGAGGCGGATGTAGCCGCGGGTGTCCTTCCCCGCGGCGCCGGCCTCGCGGCGCCAGCACGGGGTGTAGGCGACGTGGCGGATCGGCAGCTGCTCGCCGTCGAGGATCTCCTCGCGGTAGAGGTTGGTGACCGGGACCTCGGCGGTGGGGATGAGGAACATGTCCCCGTCGGTGTGGAAGGCGTCGTCCTCGAACTTGGGTAGGTTGCCGGTGCCGACCATCGCCTCGCGGCGCACCAGATAGGGGGGCGCGATCTCGGTGTAGCCGTTGCGGGTTGTGGCCATGTCCAGCATGTACGTGACGAGCGCGCGCTGGAGGCGGGCGCCGTCGCCGCGCAGCACCGCGAAGCGCGCCCCGCTGATCTTGGCGGCGCGCTCGAAGTCGAAGATCCCCAGCCGGTCGCCGAGATCGTGGTGCGGCCTCGGGGTGAAGCTGAACTCGGCGGGCTCGCCCCAGGTGCGCACGGTGAGGTTGTCGGCGTCGCTGGTGCCCACCGGCACGCTGGGATGCGGCGGGTTCGGCACCACCAGCAGGAGGTCCTGGATCCGCGCCTCGAGGGTGCCCAGGGTCTCCTCGGCCTCCTGGATGCGGCGCTTGAACCCGGCCAGCCGCTCGCGCTGCTCGTCGGTCGGCCTCCCCCGGATCGCCTTGCTCTCACGGTTCTGCTCGGCGCGCAGCGCCTCCATCTCGGCGCGCAGGGCGCGGGCCTGCTCGTCGAGCTCGAGGATCTCGTCGACGGGGGCTGGCTCGCCCTTGAGGCGGGCCCCCTCGCGGATCAGCTCGGGCTCCTCGCGGATGCGCTGGAGGGCGATCACCTGGTCTCTCCGGTGGCCGGCGGCTGGGGGCGCATCGTGGGAAAGAGCAGCACGTCGCGGATGGTGGGGCTGTCGGTGAGCAGCATGACGAGCCGGTCGATGCCGATGCCCAGGCCGCCGGCCGGTGGCATGCCGGTCTCGATCGCCTCCAGGAAGTCCTCGTCGAGGGGCTGCGCCTCGGCGTCGCCGGCGGCGCGCTTGCGGGCCTGGTCCTCGAAGCGCGCTCGCTGGTCGATGGGGTCGTTGAGCTCGCTGAAGGCGTTGGCGAGCTCGCGGCCGGCGACGATCAGCTCGAAGCGCTCGGTGAAGCGGGGGTCGTCGGAGCGGCGCCGCGCCAGCGGAGAGACCTCGGCCGGGTAGTCGAGCACGAAGGTGGGGTCCCAGAGCGTCCCCTCGACCTGCTGCTCGTAGATCTCGAGGAGGATGCCGCCGGGGCCCGCGCCGGGCGGGGGCTCGACCTCGAGGCGGCGGGCCTCGTCGAGCAGCGTCCCGGCGTCCCAGGCGGCGAGCGGGTCGAAGCCGCAGCGCTCGGCGACCAGGTCGACCATCCGCGCGGTGCGGAAGGGCGGGGTGAGGTCGAGCTCGCGGCCACCGAGCCGGCGCGCCAGCGGGTTCAGGCAGGGCGAGGAGCCGCCCTCCTCGGCGGGCTCCGGCTGCGCCCCGGCAGCGTGGGCGGCGTCGACCACGATCGCCTCGGCCAGCTCCCGCATCGTGGTGTAGTCACCGTACGCCTCGTAGGCCTCGAGCATCGTGAACTCGGGGTTGTGGCGCGGCGAGAGCCCCTCGTTGCGGAAGACCCGGCCCATCTCGTAGACACGCCGGTAGCCGCCGACCAGCAGCCGCTTGAGGTGGAGCTCGATGGCGATGCGCAGGTACACGTCGGTGTGGAGCGCGTTCCAGTGGGTCGAGAACGGCTTCGCGCTGGCGCCGCCGGCGATCGGCTGGAGGATGGGCGTCTCGACCTCGAGGAAGCCGCGCCCGTCGAGGGTGGCGCGCACCGAGCGCACGATCGCGGAGCGGGTCGCGAAGTGGCGGCGCTGGCCGGCGTTGCTGAGCAGGTCGAGGTAGCGCCGCCGGTAGCGGGTCTCCTGGTCCTGGAGCCCGTGGAACTTCTCGGGCGGCGGCCGCAGCGCCTTGACCAGGAGCACGACCTCGTCGGCGAGCACGCTCGGCTCCCCCCGGCGGGTGCGGGTGAGCCGGCCGCGGACTCCGACGATGTCGCCGAGGTCGAGGCGGCGCACCACCTCCCACGCCCCCAGTCCGACCCGGTCGCGCGGGATCCAGAGCTGGAGGCGGCGGTCCTCGTCCTCGATGTGGGCGAAGGCGACCCCGCCGGAGGGACGCAGCTGCATCACCCTGCCGGCGACGGTGACCGCCGGGCCCTCGCGGGGCGCACCGCCCTCCGGGGCGGGTCCCGCGTCCGCCTCGAAGGCGGTGAGCTGCGCCAGGGCCCCGTCGAGGGTGGTGTCGGGACGGAAGTCGACGCCGTACGCGGGCACCCCCAGCGCCGCCAGCTCCTCGACCTTGCGCCGCCGCTCGGCGATCAGGTCCTGCTCAGCCATCTTTCCTCTGGGCGCTGGTCGACGACAGCCCTCTCGCTGGGGTGCGGATCAGGAGACGCGGACGATGGTGACGGGGCGGACCCCACCAGGGGTCGCGACCCGCACCTCCTCGCCGATGCGATGGCCGAGGAGCGCCTTGCCCACCGGCGACTCCATCGAGATGCGGCCCTTGGCGACGTCGACCTCGGCGGGGCCGACGACGTGGTACTCCTCCTCGCCGAACTCGTCGCGCACCGTCACCCGCGAGCCCACCTGGACGCGGCCGTCGTGCTGCTCCTCGATGATCACCGCGTTGCGGATCATCTTCTCGAGGGTGAGGATGCGGCCCTCGAGCATGCCCTGCTCGTTCTTGGCGTCGTCGTACTCGGCGTTCTCGCTGATGTCGCCGAACTCCATTGCGTACTTGATGCGCTCGGCGATCTCGCTGCGCCGGTTGGTGCGCAGCTCCTCCAGCTCCTTCTGGAGCTTGTGCAGGCCCTCCTTGGTCAGGAGGACGGGCTTGTCGAGCATTGGGCGGCTGACCTCGGGCGTCGGCGGTCCGCCGTTGGGCACGGGCGGGATGGCCGGCGAGTATAGGCGAGCACCAGCGGTTCATGTCCCCAATCCCGCCGGCCGGTGGGGCTCGGAGCGCCCGCGGCACTTGCCCTATGGTGATAGGGAGAGTATCATCAAGGATCTCCGTCCCGAGGACGGTACCACTGCCCCCCCTCTCGGGGCGTCTCCTCGCTATCGGAGGCGCCCCTTTCTCGTGGAGTGGGGCATCGCGCCCCGGGGAACCGCCCCGGATACCATCGCGGGGATGACCGCCACCGCCGCGACCCGGCTCGCCCGGCTGCGCCTCGGCACCCTGGAGCTTCGCTCCCCGGTGCTGGTCGCCCCGATGGCGGGCATCACCGACGCCCCCTTCCGCGCGATCGCGGCGGAGATGGGGGCGGGGCTGGTGTGCACCGAGATGGTCGCCGCCGAGGCGGTGGCGCGCAGCATCGAGGCGAGCCTGCGGCTGCTCGACTTCCCCACCGGCGTCGGCAGCCCGGTGGGCGCCCAGTTCGTGGGCAGCGACCCGGAGATCATGGCCGAGGCGGCACGGGTGGCCGTCGATCGCGGCGCCCAGACCGTGGACGTGAACCTCGGCTGCCCGGTGCGCAAGGTGGTGGGCCTGGGCAACGGCGCCGCGCTCGCCCGCGACATCGCCGCCACGGCGAGGGTGCTGGGGGCGATGACCGCGGCGGTCGACGTCCCGGTGACCGCGAAGATGCGGCTGGGCTGGGACCACTCCACCATCAACGCGCCCGAGCTCGCCCGCGCCCTCCAGGACGTGGGCGTCGCCATGGTCACGGTCCACGGCCGCACCCGCTGCCAGGGCTACGCGGGCAGCGCCGACTGGGACGAGATCGCCCGGGTGAAGGAGGCCGTCGACATCCCCGTGATCGGCAGCGGCGACGCCATGGACGTGCGGCGGATGGCCGCCGAGGTGGAGAGCGGCCGGGTCGACGGCGTCGTCGTCGCCCGGGGCATGCTCGGCAACTTCTGGCTGGTGCGCCAGGCCGCCCACCGCCTCGCCACCGGCGAGCTGCTCGAGGAGCAGCCCTTCGCCGAGCGGGTGGCGCTCGCCCGCCGCCATCTCCACGAGCTCATCGCCTACTACGGCGAGCGCCGCGCGCTGAAGATCGGCCGCAAGTACGTCGCCTGGACCATCCGCGGCTGCGCCGGCGCCTCCAGGCTGCGCGCCGCGGTGCAGGACCTCGACACCCCGGAGCGCGTCGACGAGCTCTTCGACGCCGCCCTCGCCACCGGCGAGTCGTCGGGGGGCTGGTTCCGCCCGGTCTTCACCAGCGGCGAGGGGTGAGCGAGCCCCACCGGCTCGGAGAGCCCGTCGAGCTGCCCTGGTGGGTGATCCCCCTGGGACTGCCCCCCGCCCTCACCCTGCTCCTCGGCGTGGTGCTGCACGCGCCGCTGAGCGGCCGGCTGCTGGATCTGGTCGCCTCGGCCGGGATGCTCTGGCTGATCGTGGCGGTCGCCCGCCGGGTGGAGAGCCGCAACATGCAGAGCGTCTGGATCAGCGCCGCGTACGCGTTCTGGCTGTTCATGGTCCTGATCTGGGCGGTCGAGGTCGGCGCCTGACCGGCCGCTTCCAGCACCCGCCGGTGGCGGCCGCTACGAGTTCAACTCGTGGATCAGTCTCAACCCATCCAGCGTCAACCGCTGGTCCACGACCTCGATGCAGTCGGTCTCCGAGGCGATCAGCTCGGCGATCCCCCCGGTCCCGATCACCCGGGTCCCGGGCCCGAGCTCCGCCCGCATCCGGGACACCAGGCCCTCGATCAGCCCCACGTACCCGTACACCATCCCCGCCTGCATGCTCGCGGTGGTGGTCCGGCCGATCACCGAGCCGGGGGCGACCAGGTCGACGCGGCTCAGCTTGGCGGCGCGGGCCACCAGCGCCTCGAGGCTGATCAGCATCCCCGGCGCGATCGCCCCGCCGAGGTACTCGCCGTGGGCGGAGATGGCGTCGAAGGTGGTGGCGGTGCCGAAGTCGACGAGCACCGCCGGGCCGCCGTCGCGGCGGTAGGCGGCGATGGCGTTGACGATGCGGTCGGCGCCCACCTGCCGGGGATCGTCGTAGAGGATGCGCATCCCGGTGCGCACCCCGGGGCCGACCACCATCGGGCTGAGGCCGAAGAAGACCTGGGCGAGACCCTCGATGCTCCGCGACAGGGTGGGGACGACGCTGCTCACCACCACGCCGGTGATCGTCGAGACCTCGACGCCCCGGCTGCGCAGCAGGCCGGTGACGGTCAGACCGAGCTCGTCGCCGGTGGCGTGCGCGTCGGTGCGCAGCCGGAAGTCGGCGACCAGCCGCTCGCCCTCGAAGACCCCGACGACGATGTTCGAGTTGCCCACGTCGATGGCGAGCAGCATGGGGGCCGAGTATGCGCCGGTCGCCCGGGTGTCCGGCTGTCCCGCCCCGGGTGCGGAGGCGCGCACACCGTCACACAGCCGTCACCGCGAACGTCACCGCCGGCGGACGTCTTGACGTACAGTATGACTTAGCTTACTAAGATACATTCTGAGGAAAGCAACACCGTGCCGCTGAGGAAATCACGTGCCGAGCTCGACGCCGAGCTCACCCGGGAGTGGCGCCAGCTCGCCGGCGAGCTCGCCCTGCTCAACCAGGGCATCTCCGACCGCCTGGGGATCAACGGCACCGATCTTCAGTGCCTGAGCGTCCTGGGCACCGCCGGCCCGATCGCCGCCGGCCAGCTCGCCGAGCGGACCGGGTTGACCACCGGGGCGGTCACCGGCGTCATCGACCGCCTCGAGAAGGCGGGCCTGGTCCGCAGGGAGAGGGACTCGGTGGACCGCCGCAAGGTCATCGTCCAGCCCCTCTCCGACGAGGAGCTCCGGACCCGCGCGCCCGAGCTCGACGCCGTCTTCCGCTCGATCCTCGCCGGAGCGGAGAGCGAGGCCACCTACACCGACGAGCAGCTCGACCTCATCGTCCGGTTCATCAGAAGGAGCCATCCCGTGATCCAGAACCAGATCGCCGCGCTGCGGCGGGGCACCGACCCGGCCACCGACCCCTCGGCGCCGCGTGCCGGCACCACCACCGGCCGTCTCATCTTCTCCGCCGGGGTCGCGCACGTGACCATCGACGGGGAGGCGCCGTCCGACGACCTCTACCGCGCCCACTTCGACGGGCCGGTGCCGGAGATCCGTGTCCAGGACGGCACCGTGGCGGTCCGCTACCGCCGCTTCTCGCTGTTCGAGGGTCGCCCGCGCGGCTCCCGGTTCAGCCTGAGCTCGGTGATCCCCTGGGACCTCGAGGTCCAGGGCGGGGTCGCGAGGTTCACCGCCGACCTGCATCGCCTGGTGGTCCGCTCCCTCACCGTGAAGGGCGGCGGGAGCGAGGTGGAGATCGACCTGCCCGCCCCCGTCGGAGTGGTGCCGCTGCGCATCTCCGGAGGGGTGAGCAGGCTCACGGTGCGGCGGCCGGCGGGCACCGCGCTCAGCCTCCAGGTCAACGGCGGGGCCAGCAGGCTCGTCCTCGACGCCCAGGAGTTCGGTGGCATCGGCGGCCCCATCCGCCTGCAGTCGCGGGAGTACGCGGACAACGCCGACCACTACGCCGTCGAGATCTCCGGGGGTGCCAGCCGGCTCACGATCGGGACACGCTGACCAGGCGTCGAGGCGGCCCGGGTCACCGCGGCCGCCTCGACAGCACCTCCTCGAGCTGGTCGAGGCTCACGTTGCCACCGCTGGCGACGAGCGCCACCCGCCGGCCGGCGAGCCGGTCGCGAAGGCGCAGCGCCGCGGCCAGCGGAGCGGCGCCGGCGGCCTCCACCAGGTTGCGGGTCGCCTCGAGCATCAGGACCATCGCCTCCCGGATCTCGTCGTCGGACACGAGGACGAAGTCGTCGAGCATGTCCCAGAGGATCCGCTGGGGCAGGGCGAAGGCGGTCCGCGTCGCCAGGCCCTCCGCGAACGTCTCCATGCGGTCCTCGACCAGCCGGCGGGCCCGCCACGATCGGTGGGCGGCCGGCGCCGCCTCCGACTGGACGCCGATCACCTCGAGCGAGGGCCGGATCGCCTTGCCCGCCAGGCAGGCGCCGGCCGCGCCGCTGCCGCCCCCGACCGGGACGATCAGGACGTCGACCAGGGGATCGGCCTCCAGGATCTCCAGGGTGGCGGTGGCGACGCCGGCGATCAGCAGGGGCTCGTCGCCGGAGTGGACGTAGCGGTATCCATGCTCGGCGGCGAGGCGCGCGCTGTGCTCCCGCGCCTCGTCGAAGTCGCGGCCGTGGACCACGACCTCGGCGCCCCGGTCGCGGATCGCGCCGACCTTCACGGGGTTCGCCCCCTCGGGAACGCAGATGACCGCCCGCACCCCGAACAGCGCCGCCGCGTACGCGACCGACTGGCCGTGGTTCCCGGTCGACGCCGCGACCACGCCGCGCCTGCGCTCGTCGGGGCTGAGCTGGGAGACGAGGTTGATGCCGCCGCGCACCTTGAAGGCGCCGGTGGGCTGATGGTTCTCGTGCTTGACCAGCACCTCGGTGCCGGCCAGGGCGCCCAGGCGCGGATGGCGGAGGAGCGCGGTCGGAGAGAGGTGCGGCGCGATCCGCCGCCGCGCGGCGAGGACGTCGGCCAGCGTCAGCACGGCATCGAATCCTACCCGGCCACCGGGGGAGGGGCTGCTACCCTCGCGGCCATGCTCGGGGCGATCGACATCGGCGGCACCAAGCTGCTCGCCGCGGTCGCCGGCGACGACCGCCGCCCGGGTCCGGCGGTGCGCCGCCCCACCCCCGCGGAGCGGCCCCTCGAGACCCTGGTGGAGATGCTCGACGAGGCCCGGGCGGGCGCGGCGCTGCAGGGCCTGGCCCTCGCCGTCCCCGGCCCCTTCGACCGCTCCCGGGGGGCGCTGGTCAACCCGCCGAACATGCCGCCGAGCTGGTGCGACCTGGCCCTCGCCGAGCGGCTGGGGGACCGCTTCCGCTGCCCGGTGCTGCTCGAGAACGACGCCAACTGCGCGGCCGTCGCCGAGGTGACCGCCGGGGCGGCACGGGGCAGCGAGAGCTGCGTCTACCTGACCGTCTCCACCGGGATCGGCAGCGGCGTGGTCGTCAACGGGCGGCCGCTCACCGGCCGCCACGACACCGAGGGCGGCCACCAGGTGCTCTGGCCCGCGTGGCTGGGCGGACCGCCCTGCCACTGCGGCGGCCACGGCTGCCTGGAGAGCCTGGCCTCGGGCATGGCGATCGCGCGCCGCTTCGGGGTCGACGCCGAGCACCTCGAGGATCCCGCCGCCTGGGAGGACGTCGGCCGCTGGCTGGGCCTCGGCGTGGTCAACGCCATCGCCCTCCACGACCCCGACGTGGTCGTGCTGGGCGGCGGCGTCTGCCAGCGGTGGGACCGGTTCTGGCCCTCGCTGTCCGCAACCGTGGACTCCGCGCTCTTCCTGCAGCCCCGGCCGCCGGTGCGCCGCGCCACCCTCGGCGACGACCGCAACCTCTGGGGCGCGCTTGCCCTCGCCGGGGACCGCCTGCCCGGCTAGAGAGGGCCGGACGGTGCCCCCATCACCCTGAGCAGCGTGGGAGGCTTTGGGACTCGGAGGTGCCGAAGCATGCGCATTCTGACATCATGAGGGCCCACCGCACCCCACGAGGAGGTCGAACCGGGGTGGACCGGGATTCCGTCTGGACGTCGATGGCCGAGTTCGTCGCGCTCGTGCGGGAGCGTCCGCACGACTCCTCCAGCGAGCTCGCCGACGACGGGGTGGACAGGGTCGTCCACCCGCTGATCGCCGAGCTGGAGGGCCTCAGGGAGGTCGCCGTCGCCAGCGCCGGGATGGTGAGCGCGCTGGAGGCCGAACGCGATCAGTTCCGCGGATTGCTGCGGGAGGCCCGGGAGTGGCTGGACAGCGACGAGGACCTGACCGGGCCAAGATACGGCGCATTCCTCGGCCGCATCGACGCCGCGCTCACGTGGACACGCGAGCCCGGCGACTGACCTGCCGGGGTCGCTCATTCGTCCCTGTTCTCCCGATCAGGGGCTGAGCGCGCGGGCGAGGTGCTCGTAGCCGACCGGGTAGCGGTGGGCGATGCCGCCGTGGCCGCCGGGGAAGGTCTCGTGGCGGTGCGCGACCCCGAGCTCGGTGAGCACCTCGCTGAGCGCCTTCGTGCCCAGGTCCATGTAGTACTCGTCGGCGTCGCCGGCGTCGAGGTAGACGGCGCGCAGCGAGCGCAGCGCCTCGACGTGGCGGGGGGCCATCCGCACCGGGTCGTGGTCGAGCCAGCGCTCCCAGTTGGGCTCGTCGAGGGTGCCGGCGGCGTCGACGGGGAGCCCGATGCCGAGCGGCGCGTCGGGGTCGGGCGAGTAGGCCGCGGCGCAGCCGAGCACCATCAGCGGACCGAAGTTCCGGCGGCGGTACACCTCGTCGCCGAGCAGCCGGTCGCGCAGCGCGACGGGATCGCCCCGGTGCTCGCGGAGCGCCCGCGCGAAGCCGCCGAGCTCGCGGCCGTAGCAGTGCTCGAAGAGGCTGTCGCCGGCATGGGAGGCGCAGCCGCCGAAGACGTCCGGCCGGCGCATGCAGAGCACCACCGCGCCGACCCCGCCGCTGCTGTGCCCGGCGACGCCCCGGTGCTCGGGCGCGGCCAGGGTGCGGTAGCGGGCGTCGACGTGGGCGACCACGTCCCCGGCGACGTAATCCTGGTGGCGGCCGGTCGCGCTGGAGTTCACGAACTGGCTGCCGCCGTAGCGGGTCGACCCGTCGACGTAGGCGTAGATGCACGGGGGTGGCGGGTCGGGGCGACCGTACAGGCCCTCCAGCCGCTCGAACACGGTCGGCTCGAAGAGGTCGCGGTTGCACCACTCCTCGACGCACGAGCCGTAGCCGGGGAGCACGTAGATCGCCGGCAGGCGCCGCTCCGGCTCGTCGTCGTAGCCGGGCGGCAGCCAGACCAGGAGGCGGCGGCGGGCGGGGTCGCCGAGCGGGTTCCCCGCGAGCGCGGCGCTGTCGACGGCGTCGTCGACGAGGCGGCCGCGGTGCGGGGGCGCACCCAGGGGCTCGGGGGGAAGCGGCGGCGCCGGCGACCCTGACATCGGGGGCATTGTGCGGCTTGACGGTCCGCTCGGCCCGCGCCTAGGCTCGCCGCCATGCCCGTGCGGCTCGTGTGCGACAGCACCGCCGACCTCTCCGACGCCGATCGCGACGCCGGCCGGGTGATCGTCGTCCCCCTCAAGGTGATCTTCGGCGAGGAGTCGCTGGTCGACGGGGTCGACATCGACGCCGAGACCTTCTACGAGCGGATGCGCAACAGCACCCGCAACCCCACCACCAGCCAGCCGGCCCCGGCCGAGTTCGAGGCCGCCTTCCGCGAGGCGGCGGCGGCGGGGGACAGCGTGGTCTGCACCACCCTGTCGGCGGAGATGAGCGGCACCCACGGCGCCGCCGTGCAGGCGCGCGAGGCGGTGCCGGAGCTGGACGTCCACGTCGTCGACACCCGCACCGTGGCGATCGGCCACAACGCGATCGTCCGCGCCGCCGCCGAGGCCGCCGCCGAGGGACGGAGCGCGGCCGAGATCGTCGAGCTGATCCGGGGCATCATCGCCCGGCAGCGCAGCATCTTCACCGTCGACACCCTCGAGTACCTCCGCCGCGGCGGCCGCATCGGCGGCGCCCGGGCGCTGCTCGGCTCGGTGCTGAACATCAAGCCGGTGCTCCAGGTCGCCGACGGCCGGATCGAGCCCCACGACCGGGTGCGCACCTACCAGCGCGCCCTCGACCGGATCGCCTCCGAGGTGGTCGCGGCCACCGGCGAGACCGGCCGCCGCGCTCGGGTGGTGCTCGGCCACGCCGACCGCCTCGCCGACTGCCGCGGTCTCGCCGACCGGGTCCGCGAGCACTGCGAGGGCGAGCCCGAGATCATCGACATCGGCCCGATCGTCGGCTGCCACGCCGGCCCGGGCACGATCGGCCTCTCCTTCTACCTTCCGTAGCCCACAGCCGTGGGCTCGCTGCGCGACCCGGGACGGCGTTCTCCGCGCCTGTGAGAGAGTCGCTGGCGGACCGCGACCACGCGGAGGGAGGAGGACGATGGACTTCGACGACACCCCCGACGAGGCCGCCTGGCGCGGCCGGGTGCGCGGCTTCCTCGAGGAGCACTCCGAGGAGGTGATCCGCGGTCGCGACCGCCACACCGACGCCGCCGGGGCGGCGCCGCGGCAGCGCTGGCAGGCCACCCTCTACGACGCGGGATTCGTGGGCATCACCTGGCCGGTGGAGTACGGCGGCCAGGGGGGCACCCCGATGCAGCAGGTGATCGTCAACCAGGAGCTCTCCCGCGCCGGCAGCGCGCCGCTGGTGAACGGCATCGGCCTCGGCATGTGCGGGCCGACGATCATCGCCCACGGCACCGAGGAGCAGAAGACGCGCTACCTCCGACCGCTGCTGCGCGGCGACGAGATCTGGTGCCAGCTCTTCAGCGAGCCCGCGGCGGGCAGCGACCTCGCCGGCCTGCAGACCCGCGCGGTGCGCGACGCCGACGGCTGGCGGATCCGCGGCCAGAAGGTGTGGACCAGCGCCGCTCAGTACTCCCGGTTCGGCCTGCTCATCGCCCGCACCGATCCCTCGCTGCCCAAGCACGCCGGCCTGAGCATGTTCCTCATCGACATGGAGCAGCCCGGGGTGACGGTGCGCCCGCTGCGCCAGATGACCGGCGACGCCCACTTCAACGAGGTCTTCTTCGACGACGCCCGCGTCCCCGCGGAGAACCTCGTCGGTGAGGAGGACGGGGGCTGGCGGGTGGCGATCACCACGCTGATGAACGAGCGCCTCGCCATCGGCGGCGGCGGCGCCGACCTCGGCTTCAGCATCGAGACCCTCACCCGCGACGCGGCCCGCCGGCTGCCCGGGCTGCCCGGCGACCAGCAGGCGCTGGTCCGGGAGCAGCTGGGTCGGGCGGTGGTGCTGGCGATGGCCCAGCGGTACACCGGCTACCGGCGGCTCACCGCGCTGAGCCAGGGGCGGCTGCCCGGGCCGGAGGCGGCGGTGGGCAAGCTCTCGCTGGTCACCCTCGGGCAGCTCACCGCCGAGATCGGGATGCGCCTGCTCGGCGACGACGCCGCCTTCGCCGCCGACGCCTCCGGCGACGACCGCTGGCAGTACGCGATGACGATGTTCCCCGGGCTGGCGATCGCCGGCGGCACCAACGAGATCCTGCGCAACATCGTCGGCGAGCGGGTCCTCGGCCTGCCCGGCGAGCCGCGCCCGGACAAGGGCGCGCCCGCCGCCGCCGAGGGGGCGCGGGCATGAACTTCGCCCTCGACGAGCAGCAGCTTCTCCTCCAGCGCACCGCCCGCGAGTGGTTCGAGGCCCACGGCGGCCCCGCGGCGATGCGGCGCGCCCTCGACGGCGCCGCCCTCGACGACCACACCGCCGAGCTCGGCGCGGTGGGCTTCCTCGGCGTGCTCGTCACCGAGTCCCACGGGGGCAGCGGTCTCGAGGTGCTCGACCTCGCCGTCATCGCCGAGGAGGCGGGACGCACCCTGTCGAGCGCACCCCTGGTGAGCAGCGCCGGCTGGGCGAGCTCGCTGCTGCGCACCGCCGGCGGCGAGGCGGCAGCCTCCGCGCTCCGGGGGGTGGCCTCCGCCACCGAGCGCCTCGCCGTGGTCGAGGAGCCGGGCGCTCCGGTGGTCGGCGCCCTCGGCGCCACCGCGTTCCTCTCCGTCACGGAGTCCGGCCTGACCCTCGCGACCAGGTCGGAGGTGGAGCTCACCGAGCAGCCCCAGCTCGACCCCACCCGCGGCCTCGCCCGGGTGCGTGCCACCGGCGGCGAGCCGCTGGGGGCGCCGGCCGCCGGCGAGGTCGAGCGCGCCCGGCACGTCGCCGAGGTGGTGCTCGCCGCCGAGGACCTGGGGACCTCGGCCCGCTGCCTGGAGATGGCGGTGGAGTACGCCAAGCAGCGGGTCGCCTTCGGCCGGCCGATCGGCAGCTTCCAGGCGATCAAGCACCTGTGCGTCGACATGTTCGCCCAGGTCGAGCAGCTGCGCTCGCTGGTCTGGTACGCGGCCTGGTCCGCCGACCACGACCCCGCCCAGCTGCCGCTGGCGGCGAGCGCCGCCAAGGCGTACGCGGCGGGCGCGGTCGAGCTGTGCGCCTCGACCTGCATCCAGGTCCACGGCGGCATCGGCTTCACCTGGGAGCACGACGCCCACCTCCACTGGCGCCGCGCCAAGGTCGACCGGGTGCTGCTCGGCGACGCCGCCCGGCATCACGCCCGGGTGGCCGAACTCGCCCTGGCCCGGGCCACCGCCTGAGTCGGCACCACCCTGGCACCATGGGGCCATGGCTGCTCGACGCGACCTCTGGTGTCCCGCGCAGTGCGTGGAGGGCCGCTTCGAGGCACTCAACGCTCCTGTGATCGTGGGCCGTGACGGCCGCTACCTGACCCACGACGACCGGCGCGCCACCTACCGCTGCACGGTGTGCGGAGGCGTCGCCATCGACCTCGCCGCCGCGGCGCGCCAGATGCGCGACGAGGACGAGCCGGCGATGGTGACCCTCACCTGCCCAGGCTGCGCCGCGGTGATGCTGCCTCCCGAGGACGACCCCATGGCCACGATGGTCGAGTGCCCGGAGTGCGGCCAGCAGTTCAGCCCGGAGGAGGGAACCCTCCGGCTCCACGGCGGCGGGCTCGGCGACCAGTCGGCGTCGAACTGAACGTGCCCAGGCCGCTGCTGGTGGTCGGCGACGTCCAGGGCGACGCCGAGCGGCTGACCGAGGCGCTGGCGGGCTACCCCGAGGACGACGTCGACACCGTGTTCCTCGGCGACTTCTTCCAGGGCGGGCCTCCGGGGGCGGGCGGCGGCGCCGCCGCGGCGCGCATCGCCCGGGGGCGTCACCACAGCCTCAGCATCCTCGGCAACCACGACCTGCTGCTGCTCAGCGTGCTCGAGGAGGTGCGCCTCGGCCGCACCCCGGAGGCGGTGCTCAACGGCGACCGCCGCTCCCTCGCCGAGGTGTGGCTGTGGCGCCGGGGCGACTGGGCCGACCTGCGCGCCGTCGCCGACGACCCCGGGCTCGAGGCCTGGCTGCGCGCCCTGCCGCTGATGCTCCGGCTCGACGACGGCACCCTGGTGCAGCACTGCGACGACGACGCCTACGCGCGCCTGGGCGACGACGTCGACACCGTGAACGCCCGTGCCCGCGAGGCGCTCACCGAGCCGGGCGGGGCGTGGACGGTGTTCTGGCACACCGTCGGCCGCCGCGCCTTCGACGACGACGACGCCCGGCTCGAGCGGCACCTCGCCCGCTTCGGCGCCCGCAGGATGGTGCACGGGCACACCCCCCACCGCGGCGACCGCCCGTCGGCGCGCCACGGCGGCCGGATCTGGGGCTTCGACGGCTGCTTCAGCCGCTTCTGGAACGAGGACGGCAGCGGCGCCGGTCCGATCGGCGCGACGGTGGCGCTGCTTCCCGCCTTCGACGGGGCGGCGGCGCCGGAGCGGTCCGCAGCGCGCGATCCGCGAGAATCCCCGGCGTGACCTCCACCCCCGCTCCCGACCCCGCCGCCGACGGCGCTCTGCTCGCCGGGATCGACGCCGTCTTCGACCATGCCGCCCACGCCGCGCACCGCATCCGCGACCTGCTGCCGCTCTACGGCGACCTGCTCGGCGGCCGCTTCCGCAGCGGCGGCGACAACCAGCGCGCCGGCTACCGGGTGGTGCAGCTCGGCTTCCGCGACGGCACCAGGGTGGAGTTGATGGAGCCGCTCGCCGGCTCGACCTTCTTCGAGCGCTTCTTCGCCGGTCGCCCGGCCGGAGGCCTCCACCATCTGACCTTCAAGGTGCCGGACATCCGAGCGGCGCTGCGCCGGGTGGAGGAGCTGGGCCTCACCGCGACCGGGGTCAACTTCGAGAACCCCGACTGGCAGGAGCTCTTCGTGCACCCGCGGCTGGCCCACGGCGCGCTGATCCAGCTCGCCCAGCCCGGCCCCAACCCCTGGGGGAGCGCGGGCCTCGGCCTCGAGGACGTCCTCGCCGGGCGTGGCCCGGGCGGCGACGGCCGGCCCAGCCCCTGAGCGGCCGGAACCGGGGGATGCGGCGGCTGCTGACGAACAGCTTCGGCTTCACATCAAACTGCTGGGTGTGCGAGCCCACCAACCCGGTGGGGCTGCACGTCCCCTTCCACCACGACGACGAGGCCCACACCGTGACCGCCACGCTCCGCCTCGACGCCAACCACTCCGGCGCGCCGCACCTGGTGCACGGCGGGCTGCTCGCCGCCCTCTGCGACGACGCCATGGCCTGGGCGTCGATCGCCGAGGCGCACCGGTTCGCGCTCACCGCCGAGACCCGGCTGAACTACCTCGTCCCGGTGCCGGTCGACCAGGAGATCTCGGTGACCGCGCGGCTGATCGGCCGCCACGGGCGCCAGCTCTGGCTGATGGCCGAGGTGCGCAGCGGCGACACCGTGTGCGTCCGCGCCGAGTCCCGTGCCACCGTGATGGGCGGCGAGCTGGCCCTCGACGCCGGGGTCAGCACCGGCGCCGACGGGACTGTCCCCGACACCGATGGCCGAACGGAGTGAACAGAGCTAACGTACTTATCGCGTCATATGCGTGCAAGAGAGTTATTGTCCCGTACGCACCGAAACTCGATTGGGCCGAACGCCAACAAACGTCCTGAACGCGTCGAACTTCGTGCGCTAACGTTGTTGACTGAGACCGCACCTGGTGTATGTTTGGACTACTTCATCAGCTTGTGGCGGGCTCAGGAAGGGATGCCAAACATGCGTCTGCGTTCGTCCAAGCTCGCTCTGGCCGTGGTCGCCTTCACGGCCACCGGGACCATGGCAGTGACCACCACCACGGCGTTCGCCTCGAGCCACCACGGCGGCTCGACCAAGACGACCGTCAAGGGCAACGGCAACTGCACCGTGGTCAACAGCAGTCACGTCACCTGCAACGTGTCCAAGCACAACGGGCATGGTGGCAACGGTGGCAACTGGCACGGCGGCCACGGCGGTCGCAACGATCCCGGTCTCGGACACGGCCTCGAGGACGTGGTCGCCGGTGTCGGCGACATCCTCGGCGGTCTGCTCGGCGGCCTCTAAGACCATCTGACATACGCGGTCCGGCCGGGCCGCGTCAGACCCTCCGCACACGCCCGCCTCCAGACGCGGGCGTGCACGTGACCCTGGCGGGGGTGACGGTCAGCCCACGCGCCGTCATCCCCGCCCACTCTCCTCACGCGAGCAACTGCACATGATCACCTCCCGTTCCACCGCCGCCGCCCTGGCCGGCACCGCGCTCGCCGGCCTGCTGGCCGCCTGCGGCTCCGGCGGGGCGACCGCCTCCGGATACAGCCCGCTGACCGCCTCCACGCCGTCGCCGGACGCCACCGTCGATCCGATGCAGGGTCCCGCACAGCTCATCCCCGCGGCGACGCAGGGTCCGGCGGGACAGCCCGCGCAGCCCGGACAGGCCGGCCAGCCCGCGAAGGTGGTCACTCCTGCCCAGGCGAAGGCGCCCGACTACAGCGCGCTCTCGCGCAGCTTCGTCGCCCTCCGCAACCAGGACAGCCAGGGGCTGGCGGCGATCAAGGGACAGACCTCGAACAGCGACCTCGAGGTCGACAAGCGGCTGATGGCACAGGCGGCCTCCATCTTCAGCAACTACGCGCAGCAGCTGCGTGCGCTGCCCTGGCCCGCCAGCCTGACCAACGACGCCAACGCCCTGGTCAGCGCCGTGGCCACGGTGCAGTGGACCTTCGTGCAGGCCTCGCAGGTCGCGAGCTTCAACGACCTCGGCCCCTGGCTGCAGAAGCTCATCGACACCGAGGACGCCCAGCTCACCGCCACCAACGTCGTCGAGAACGACCTCCACCTGCCGCTCTCGACGCCCCGCCCGTAACCTCTAGCGGCGCGCCGCGGCGCCCACCTCGCGCATCCTCTGGGTCTGCTTGGCGAGCACCGGAACCATCCGCCGTGTCTTGGCGACCATCGCCGCGGCACGCACCAGCTGCCGTGACACCATCCGCGGGCCCGGGCCGCCGGGCACCTCGCGGCGGCGCAGGCTGCGCTCGGTGTCGAAGAGCTCGGTGACCTCGGGGGCGATGCGCGGGTCGATCGCCGCCCAGTCGGCGGCGCTCAGCTCGGCGAGGGTGCGCCCGGCGCGCTGCGACACCCGCACCGCGCCACCGACGATCCTGTGGGCCTCGCGGAAGGGCACGCCGCGCACCACCAGCCACTCGGCGACGTCGGTGGCCATCAGCAGCGGGTCGGAGGCTGCCTGCGCCATCGCCTCGACGTCGAATTGGACGACCCTGACCACATCGGTGAGCATCTCCACCGCGGCCTGGGCGGTGTCGACGGCGTCGAAGATCGCCTCCTTGTCCTCCTGGAGGTCGCGGTTGTAGGCAAGCGGCAGCCCCTTGAGGGTGGTGAGCAGGGACACCAGCGCGCCGGTGACCCGCCCGGTGCGGCCGCGGATGAGCTCGAGGACGTCGGGGTTCTTCTTCTGCGGCATCAGGCTGGAGCCGGTCGCGTAGGCGTCGGGAAGCTCCGCGTAGCCGAACTCGGTCGAGGTCCAGAGCACCAGCTCCTCGGCGAAGCGGGAGAGGTGGACCATGAGCAGGGCGCAGGCGCCGACGATCTCCACCGCGAAGTCGCGGTCGCTCACCGCGTCGAGGCTGTTGGCGCTGACGTGGTCGAAGCCCAGCTCCTGGGCGACGACCCGGCGGTTGATCGGCAGGGTGGTGGCGGCGAGCGCGCCGCTGCCGAGCGGGAGCACGTCGCAGCGGTCGTGGCAGTCCTGCAGCCGCTCGATGTCGCGCTGGAGCATCTCCACGTAGGCGAGCAGGTGATGGGCGAGCGACACCACCTGGGCGCGCTGCATGTGGGTGTAGCCGGGCAGCGCGGTGAGGCGGTGCTCCTGGGCGCGGCGCGCCAGCTGCTCCTGCAGCGAGGCGATGGCGAGCATCAGCTCGCGGCACACCCGCTTGCCGTAGAGGCGCAGGTCGGTGGCCACCTGGTCGTTGCGGCTGCGCGCGGTGTGCAGCTTGCCGGCGACGTCGCCCACCTTCTCGAAGAGGCGGCGCTCGATCGCCATGTGGATGTCCTCGTCGCCCTCGTCGAAGACGAACTCGCCCCTGTCGAGCTCGCGCTTGATGTCGCGGAGCCCGGCGTCGATCGCCTTCTGCTCGTCGCGGGTGAGCAGCTCGATGGTGCGGAGCATGCGCGCGTGCGCCTGCGAGCCGAGGATGTCCTCGGGGTAGAGCCGGCGGTCGACCGGCAGCGAGGTGGTGAACTCCTCGACCCGGCGCGCGGTGCGGCCGGCGAAGCGTCCCGACCAGGCCTTCTCGGCGACCCGCGGGGGCGGCGGCGGCGGCTCCGCCTCGGCGGCCACCGGGGCGGGGGGCAGCGGCGGAGGCGCGGCTGCGCGGGTGCGGCGCCGGCGCGGCGCGGCCGGGGTGCGGGGCTCGGGGAGCTCGCGCTCCTGCCCCTCCTCCACCCCGGCGCCGACGACGCGGATGCCCCGGGTCACCCGGGCGTCCCCGGGGCCGGGGACACGCCGTCGGCGGTGAGCCGGTCGAGCCGCTCGGGGAGCAGCCGCCGCGAGGCGTCGCCGAGGGCGTGCTGCACCGCCGTCTGGGTGCGCAGCGGGAGGCCGAAGAGCTCGATGAAGCCGCGCGCGGAGTGGTGGCTGAACCGGTCGCCGGCGCGGTCGTAGGTGGCCAGCTCGTGGCGGTAGAGCGACAGCTGCGACTTGCGCCCGACCGCCCGCACCGAGCCCTGCTGGAGCCGCAGCCGCACCTCGCCGGTGACGAACTCCTGGGTGGAGCGCACGAACCCCCAGAGGTCGTGGCGCAGGGCGCTGAACCACAGCCCGTCGTAGACCAGCCGCGCCCACTCCTCGGCGACGATGCGCTTGAAGCGGGAGACGTCACGGGCGAGGGTGAGCGTCTCCAGCGCCTGGTGGGCGGCGAAGAGGATGGTGGCGGCGGGGGCCTCGTAGATCTCCCGCGACTTGATGCCCACCAGCCGGTTCTCGACGTGGTCGATGCGGCCGACGCCGTGGGCGCCGCCGAGGGCGTTGAGCCGCTCGACCAGCAGCTCGGCGGCGAGCGCCTCGCCGTCGATCGACACCGGCCGTCCCTGCTCGAACGCGATCTCCACCAGGGCGCCCTCGGGCGGGGCCTCGGAGGGGTCGGCGGTCCACTGGAACACGTCCCGGGGCGGCTCCTCCCAGGGGTCCTCGAGCACCCCCGCCTCGATGCTCCTCCCCCACAGGTTGGCGTCGACGGAGTACGGCGAGGCCAACGTCGCCGGCACCTCGATGCCGCGCTCGGCGGCGTAGCGGAGCTCGTCGGGACGGCCCATCTCCCAGTCGCGCACCGGCGCGAGCACGGTGAGCTCGGGGGCGAGCGCGGCCACGGCGACGTCGAAGCGCACCTGGTCGTTGCCCTTGCCGGTGCAGCCGTGGGCGACCGCGGTCGCGCCCTCGTCGCGAGCCAGGTCGACGAGCAGCTTCGCGATCAGCGGCCGCCCCAGCGCGGTGGCCAGCGGGTACACGCCCTCGTAGAGGGCACCGGCCATCAGCGAGGGGAACGCGAAGTTCTCGACGAAGAGGCGTCGGGCGTCGACCACGTAGGCGGCCACGGCGCCGGTGCGCAGGGCGCGCTCCTGCACGGTGCGCAGGTCCCTCGCCTCGCCGAGGTCGATGCTCAGGGCGATCACCTCGGTGCCGAGGTTCTCGCGCATCCAGGGGATCGCGACGGACGTGTCCAGCCCGCCGCTGTAGGCGAGCACGCACCGCTGCGGTGGAGTCATCAGGGGACCTCCTCGGGAGCACTTGTGGCCGCGGAGACCCCGCGCCGGCCGAGCATCGACTGCAGACGGGTCCTCAGCTCCTCCGCCGGCACCGGGCCGCGGGCGACGACCAGCACGGTGTCGTCGCCGGCGACGGTGCCGGCGACCTCGTCGAAGCGGGCGCCGTCGATGGCGGCGGCGACCAGCGGTGCGGTGCTCGGGCGGGTGCGCAGGACCCCGAGGACGCCGACGAACTCCACCCCGCGCACGTGCTCGCGGAGCACGTTGCGGAGACGGGCGTTGACCGAGCCCTCGGCCTCGGCGAGGGGGGCGATGTAGCGCAGCCCCTCGCCGCCGGCGACCCGGGCGAGGCCGAGCTCGCGCAGGTCGCGGCTGACCGTCGCCTGGGTGACCTCGAGGCCACGCCCGCGCAGCCCCGCCACCACCTCCTCCTGGGTGCGGATCGCCCGGCCGCCGACCAGGTCGAGGATCGCCTGCTGGCGCTCCGCCTTCCCGGGGACGCGGGCCCGGCGTGCCGGGACCGCAGCGGTCACGGCACCGGGACGGGCGATCCGGGTGGTCACGTGCGCATCGCCTCGCCGAGCCGGCGGACCGCCTCGTCCGCCTCGGCGTCGGTGAGGGTCAGAGGGGGCACCAGCCGCAGGGTGTGCGGCCCGGTGGCGTTGACGATCACCCCGGTGCGCAGCCCGGCGCGCACCACCTGGGGGGCGATGTCGGCGTCGAGGTCGACGCCGATCATGAGGCCCCGGCCGCGCACCGAGGCCACCGGCGCGCCGAGGCCGCGGAGCCGCTCGCGCAGGTGCTCACCGGCGGTGGCGGCGTGGTCGACCAGGCCGCGCTCCTCGATGGTGCGGAGCACCTCGGCCGCCACCGCGGTGGCCAGCGGGTTGCCGCCGAAGGTGCAGCCGTGGTCGCCGGGCTCGAGCACGTCGGCTCGGGGCGCGGCGAGGATCGCCCCGATGGGAACACCGCCGCCGAGCCCCTTGGCGACGGTCATCACGTCGGGGGTGATGCCGGCGTGCTGGTGCGCCCACCAGCGCCCGGTGCGTCCCATGCCGCTCTGCACCTCGTCGAGGATCAGCAGCAGCCCGCGCTCGTCGCAGAGCGCGCGCACCGCCCGCAGGGTCTGGTCGCGCACCAGGTTGACGCCGGTCTCGCCCTGCACCGGCTCGAGCATCACCGCCACGGTGCGCTCGTCGACGGCGGCGGCGATCGCGTCCGGGTCGTCGAAGTCGACGTGGGTGAAACCGTCGGGCATCGG
Organism: Candidatus Dormiibacterota bacterium; assembly: GCA_036495095.1. Taxonomy (NCBI): domain Bacteria; kingdom Bacillati; phylum Candidatus Dormiibacterota; species Candidatus Dormiibacterota bacterium. Next base: position 51,397 of record DASXNK010000025.1, read on the forward strand.
CTCGAAGGGTGCCATGTAGCGGGGGTTGCCGGTGGCCGCGAGGGCGGCCAGGGTGCGGCCGTGGAAGGCGTTGCGCAAGCAGACGATGCGGTGGGCGCCATCACGGTGGCGCTGCCCCCACTTGCGCGCGATCTTGATCGCCCCCTCGTTGGCCTCGGCGCCGCTGTTGCAGAAGAAGACGCGGGCCGGGAACGCGGTCTCCACCAGCCGCCGCGCCGCCTCCACCATCGGCTCGGTGTAGTAGAGGTTGCTGACGTGGATGAGCAGCGACGCCTGGCGCTCGAGGGCGGCGCGCACCGCCGCGGGGGCGTGGCCGAGGACGTTGACGGCGATGCCCCCGACCATGTCGAGGTACTCGTTGCCGTCGGTGTCCCACACCCGCAGGCCCTCGCCGCGGACCAGTGCCAGCGGCTGGCGCGCGTAGGTGCCCATCACGTACCGCGACTCGAGCTCGCGCAGGGCGTCGAGACTCATGCCGCCTCCGGGGTGTCGTCGCCGCTGTCGCACAGCATCGTGCCCACCCCCGACTCGGTGAGCAGCTCGAGCAGCAGCGAGTGGGGCACCCGGCCGTCGATGACGTGGGCGGCGCCGCCCCCCTCGAGGGCGCGCAGCCCCGCCAGCACCTTGGGGATCATCCCCCCACTGATCGTGCCCGCGGCGATCAGACGGCGTGCCCGGGCCGCGTCGAGCTCGCTGATCAGGGTGCCGTCGGCGTCGTGGATGCCGTCGATGTCGGTGAGCAGCAGCAGCTTGGAGGCGCGCAGCGCCACCGCCAGCTCGGCGGCGACGGAGTCGGCGTTGACGTTGTAGGCCTTGCCGTCGTAGCCGAGGCCGATCGACGCGACCACGGGGATGCGCCCCTGGTCGAGGATCGACTCGATCGGCTCCGGGTTCACCTGGGCGACGTCACCGACGAAGCCGAGGTCCTCGCCCGCCTCGGGGGGACGGGGCCGCACCAGCAGGGTGGGGCCGTCCTCGCCGCTGAGCCCGATCGCCCGGCCGCCGAGGCGGTGGATGCCGGCGACCAGCTCCGGGCCCACCTTCCCGGTGAGCACCATCTTGGCGATCTCCATGGTCTGCGCGTCGGTGACCCGCAACCCGTTGACGAAGCGGGTCTCCATCCCCATGCGCTTCTGCCAGGCGCTGATCTCCGGGCCGCCGCCGTGGACCAGCACCGGGCGAAGGCCGACGAAGCGGAGCAGCACGACGTCCTGCAGCACCTGCTCGGGTTCGCCGCTCTCGATGGCGGCGCCGCCCAGCTTCACCACCACGGTCTGACCCGCGAAGCGGCGGATGAAGGGCAGCGCCTCCACCAGCACCTGGGCGCGGCGGATGCGTTCGTCCATCGTCTCGACCGTCATTGGAAGCTCCGCTGATCCGCTACGTGGTGTAGTCGGCGTTGATGCGCACGTAGCCGTCGCTGAGGTCGCAGCCCCAGGCGTGGCCGATGGCGTCGCCGGCGCCGAGGTCGATCTCGAGGTCGACGCGGGCGGCGGCGAAGATGCGACGGATCGCCTCGAGGTCGGCGTCGACGGGCGTGCCCGCGTCGAAGACGGGGACGCCGCCGATCACGACCCGGCAACCGTCGAGCACGAACTCGGCGCCGCTGCGCCCGACCGCGGCGACGATGCGTCCCCAGTTGGGGTCGCGGCCGTGGATGGCGGTCTTCACCAGCGGGCTGCCGGCCACGGTGCGGGCGGCGAGGCGCGCCTGCTCGACCGTGGCCGCGCCGCGCACCTCGACCCGGAAGTGGCGGGTCGCCCCCTCGCCGTCGGCGGCGATCATCTCGGCGAGCTGGTCGCAGACCTCGAGGACCGCGGTCTCGAGCGCGGCCAGGCCGCCGCTGCCGGGGCCGACCGGTTCGCCGCCGGCGGCGCCGTTGGCGAGCATCAGCAGGGTGTCGTTCGTCGAGGTGTCGCCGTCGACGGTGACGCAGTTGAAGGTCTGGTCGGTGACCCGGCGGAGCAGCGGCTGCAGCACCCCGGGAGCGACGGGGGCGTCGGTGGTCACCAGGGCGAGGAGCGTGGCCATGTCGGGGTGGATCATTCCCGATCCCTTGGCCATCCCGCCCACCACCACCGGGCGGCCGTCGATCCGCACCCTGCGCACCGCCTGCTTGGGCACGAGGTCGGTGGTCATGATCGCCCGGGCGACGTCGTCACCCGCCTCCGGCCGCAGCACCGTGGCGGCGCCGCGCACCCCGGTGAGCACCCTCGGCATCGGCATCGGCCGTCCGATCACCCCGGTGCTGCACACCAGCACCTGCGCGGGGTCGAGGTCGCAGGCGTCGCCCGCCGCCTTGCACATCGCCAGGGCGTCGCGGAACCCCTGCACCCCGGTGCAGGCGTTGGCGTTGCCGGAGTTGAAGAGCACCGCCTGCACCCGCGCCTGGCGCAGGGTGAGCTGGGAGATCACCACCGGCGCGGCCTTGACCAGGTTGCGGGTGAAGACCCCCGCCGCCTGGCAGGGGTGCTGGCTGCGCACGATGGCGACGTCGAGCCGGGTGTCGTCGCCGTGGTCGCGGATGTCGGCCGCGGCCGCGCCGGCGACGAAGCCCGAGGGCGCGCAGACGCCGGTCTCGCGGCCGTCGCCGGCCACCGCCGGGCTCACGGCCACCGGGGGTACAGCGGCAACCCCGCCGTCTCCTCGAAGCCGAACCGCAGGTTGAGCGCCTGGATGCCCTGGCCCCCCGCGCCCTTGATCAGGTTGTCCACGGCGCAGGTGACCACGGCGACGCCGTCCTGCCAGCCGACGTTGAGCGCGGCGAGGTTGCTGCCCACCACCGACTTGGTGGCGGGGGGGCTGTCGTCGTAGCGCAGGCAGGGATGCGCGGCGCAGAACCCGGCGTAGAGCTCGCGCAGCTCGGCGAGCCCGGTGCCCGGCAGCGGCCGCAGGTAGGCGGTGGCGAGAATGCCGCGGGTCATCGGCACCAGGTGGGGGACGAAGGTGAGCCGCAGGCCTGGCTGCGGGGGCGCGCCCCCCCCTCCGGCTCCGGCCGCGACGGCGCGGCGCATCTCCTGGATCATCTCCGCCTTGTGGCGATGGCCGTCGACACCGTACGCCCTCACCGACTCGTTGACCTCGGCGTAGTGCACCCCGAGCGACGGCGAGCGCCCGGCGCCGCTCACCCCGCTCTTGGCGTCGACCACGATGTCGGGCTCGACCAGCCCAGCGCGGAGCGCGGGGAGGGTGGCGAGCAGGGTCGCGGTGGGATAGCAGCCCGGTGCGGCGATCAGATCCGCGGAGCCGAGCTCGCCGTCGAGCAGCTCGCAGAGCGCGTACACCGACTCGCCACAGAGCCCGGGGGCGGGGTGGGTGACGCCGTACCAGCGCTCGTACTCGGCGGGGTCGCGCAGCCGGAAGTCCGCGCTCATGTCGACGACGACCGCGCCCCCCTCGATCCACTCGCGGGCATGCGCGGCGGCGACGGTGTGGGGGAGCGTGGTGAGCACCGCGTCGACCCCGTCGACGTCGAATCCGGCCTCCAGGGGCATGTCGACGGCGCTCCCGGGGACGACCTCGCGGAAGCGCCTGCCCGCGTGGGAGCGCGCGAGCAGGCGGGTGAGCTCGACGTGGGGGTGGCGCGCGAGGATCTCGACGCACTGGACCCCGATGTAGCCGGTGGCCCCGGCAACGGCGACGCGGCAGCGGTTGGTCACCGCGCCTTTATACACGTCCGGTGAATTTTCATGCAACCGACACCAGCCCTGGCCTGGGCCCTATCCTCGGCTGCATGCCTGCGCGCCCAGCCATCCACCTGGTCCGCTGGGAGACCCAGGACCCGACCACCGTGCTCTCCCTCTACGTCCGCAACCGCGCCCACCTCGCTCCCTGGGAGCCGGTGCCGGTTCCCGGCTTCCACACCATCGAGGGACAGCGCGCCCGCAGCCTCGAGTCCGCCGCCTCCCGTGCCGCCGGCCGGGGCGCGGAGTTCGCGATCGTCGAGGACGACGGAGGCGAGCTGGTGGGCCGGGTCGGGCTGAGCGGGATCATGCGCGGGCCCTTCCAGAGCGCCCACCTCGGCTACCTCGTCGACGCCGCCCACTGCGGCCGCGGCTACGCCCGCGAGGCGGTGCGCCAGCTGCTCACCGTGGCCTTCGGCGAGCTGCGGCTCCACCGGGTCGAGGCGGCGGTGATGCCCGCCAACACCGCCTCGCTGCGGGCCATCGCCGGGGCCGGGTTCCGTGAGGAGGGGCTGGCCCGGCGCTACCTGCTCATCAACGGCGTGTGGGAGGATCACCGAATCTTCGCCCGCACCGTCGAGGACGGGAGGGCTCAGTAGCGCCTGCGGGGCCCGAGGAAGTCGATCTGCTTGGGGGTGAGCGGCGGCATCCCGCGCTCGACCCGCATCCGGTTGAAGCGGGCGTGGATGGCGGCGCGCCGGCGCTGCCGCACCGTGCGGAGCGCGATGAGGGCGGCCAGCGCCAGGGTGACGAGCGTCCCGGCCACCACCTGCCAGGCCTGCACCGCGGCGGACGTCGGGGTCAGCGTGCCCACGGTGCGCACCGGGGTGGCGTCACGGGCCGGCGGCATCAGTCCGGTCGCCGGGGCCGCGACCGCCGGGGACGGGGTGGTGGCGGCGGGCGGTTGCGGTGGTGCGGAGGCCGGCGGCAGCGTCCCGGGGCGCGGGCTCGAGGTCGGCTTCGGGGAGGCGGTCGCCGGCGCCGCGGCTCGCGGGGTCACGGTCGGGTTCGGGTTCGGGGTCGGGCTGGGGGCGGGGGTCGCCGGGCTCAGGGTGGCGGGCGCCG